>CAUZJF010000139.1:0-6243 GCA_963579975.1 Dehalococcoidia bacterium | reverse complement strand
TGAAGAAGTACCTCGCGTCGACGCGAGGGTCTTGAGCAGCGCTCTCATAGCTTCCAAAGTGGCCGCCGTCGTCGAGGACACGGATGGATTCGTCAAGGTGCTGGCGAACCACGAGACCGAGGAGATACTCGGTTGCCACATCATCGGGACCGATGCGTCAATCCTGATTCAGGAGGTCGCGAACGCAATGCAGCAGCGCCTGAAGACCTACGCAATCAACCAGTCTACGTGCATCCGGCCCTCCCCGAGGTCGTGCAGCGTGCCTTCGGTGAGCTCCAGCACGGATGACGTCAGGCCTTCGGGCAGCCTGCTAGTATACTCGCACCTAGGCTCAAGACGGGAGATTTGACGTGGAAGGCATAGCTGTGAGAGCGGCACGGGTTGATGACTACCTGGACATCAATGGCTTTTTGGCGAGTCCCGGAGTCTATCGAGACTCTCTTCAGCTACCCTACGTTTCAGCGGACAAACGAAAGAAGGGCATCGAAGACCTGTCCCCCGACGATCACCGTCTGGTTGCCGAAGTGGACGGTCGGGTTGTCGGAACCCTTGGATTTTACCGCCAGAAGTCACGTCGGGCCCACGTCGCCGACCTCGGTAATGGGCGTGCACGATGATTTTCAGGGCCGAGGGGTTGGCACCGCGCTGATGAAAGCGGCGCTCGACCTGGCGGACAACTGGCTCAACCTGAAACGGGTGGAATTTACCGTATTTACAGACAACGCCCGGGCAGTCTATCTGTACGAGAAGTTCGGGTTCGCTGTCGAAGGCACCCACCGCGCTCACGCCTTCCGCAACGGTGAATACGTCGATAGCTACTCTATGGCCCGGATCAAGGAATGAACGAGCCGCCCGAAGTCGAATCGTTTGGCCCCGTGGGCGAGGTCGTAGCCGCGTCGACGACCGAGTACCTCACTCAGTGCCGTGCTCTCTACGGCGCTCCGCCATTGGGCACCCTGGTGAAGAGCGAGGGTCACGACGCCATATACGGAATAGTGGGCGAGGTGGCGACCCAGAGCATCGACCCCGGACGGCGCCCCATGGCCATGGGGCGGCACGACGAGACCTCCGAGGCAGTGTACAAACGCAATCCTCAGCTCACCAGGCTTCTGGCGACCGAATTCCGTTCAGTGGTCGTCGGCTATCGCGCGAACGGGACATTGCACAGGTACCTGGCCCCGCTGCCGCCCAAGATCCATTCGTCGGTGTTCCAATGTGACCTAGACGAGGCCATCGAGTTCAGCGGGTCGCTGGACTTCGTCCCGCTGTTGCTGGCCGCTCCCTTCGGCTCTCAGGACGACATCATTTCGTCGTTCTTGCGGGCTGCGAGCACCGCCCACCCGGACCCGGAGAGGTTTCTCGTGGAGGCGGGGAGAGATCTCGCCAACCTGCTGGGTGGCCAGTTTCAGCGACTCAACGGGATTCTCACGAGGCTCACGTCATGACAGACGGCCTTACGCAGGATCCGCCACGGCATCTCGGCATGGTCGTCGGCGGCTCGCTGACGCAGGGGGTAGAAGTGCGGCTCGACACCGCCGCTTCCACCGAGGACGTGAAGGTGGGCACATTCGTCAGCATCGACGGCGCGCGGATGCGGTTCTTCGGCGTTGTAACGGAGGTGTCGCTGGGCGCGTCCGACCCGACTCTGGCGACAACGCCTCCCGACGTATCCAACCCGTACATCGCACAGGTCGTTTTAGGCACCTCGGCGTACGGAACGATCACCGTGGAGCCGATGCTTACCATGGGAGACCCGGAGGACCCGACCGTTATCCTGGACGGCCCGCAGCCGGCCAAGACGGTGCCAGCTCACTTCTCTCAGGTTGCCCAGGCCTCCGAACTGGACATCGAGCAGGTATTCGGCGGTGAGGACAAAACGCGGTTCTGGATCGGTAGCCCGCTGGACATGGAGGCCAGGCTCTGCCTCGACCTGGGCGAGTTCGTGAAGCGCAGCAACGGAGTGTTCGGCAAGAGCGGCACCGGCAAGACCTTCCTCACGCGCCTGCTGCTGGCAGGCATCCTCCAAAGCGACACGGCCGTCAATCTGGTGTTCGACATGCAGAGCGAGTACGGGTGGATGGGCTACAGCGAGGCGGGCAACGAGGTGAAGGGCCTGAAGCAGCTGTTCTCGTCGAAAGTCGCCGTATTCTCGCTGGACGAGGAGAGCTCGCGCAGACGGGGACTCACGCCAGACTACGTCGTCCGCATCGGGTTCGACGAGGTACAGCCTGAAGATGTCCAGATGCTCCGTGAGACCCTCGACCTGTCCGACGTCGCCGCCGACGCCGCGTACGCCCTGCAACGGCACTTCGGCGGAAAGGGGTGGCTGCGCGAGTTCCTTTCACTGGAGGGACGTGAGTCCTTGTTCGAGCTTGCCAATGACATCGGAGTCAACGGGCAGGCCCTGGCCAGGCTCCACAACAGGCTGACGCGGCTGCAGCGATTGGACTTCATGGACGAGGGTTCATCCCACGACTCCGTGAACCAGATACTCACCTACCTGGACCGCGGCATGCACGTCGTGCTCGAGTTCGGCCGCTACGGGAGCAATTTGGCCGCCTATATTCTGGTCGCGAACCTGCTGACCCGACGCATACACGAGCGATACGTGCGACGGAAAGAGCAGGCGGCGGGCAGAACAAGCGATGAGCCGCGGCCCCTCGTCATTACGATCGAGGAGGCGCACAAGTTCCTCACACCCGCCGTGGCCGAGCAGACGATCTTCGGCAACATCGCCCGCGAGATGCGCAAGTACAACGTAACGCTACTCGTCGTGGACCAGCGCCCCAGCGGCATCGATTCGGAGGTCATGAGCCAGCTCGGCACGAAGATAACGTGCCTGCTGGATAGCGAAGGCGACGTCAACGCAGTGCTAACGGGAGTTTCGGGGAACCGCAAGCTACGTACCGTGCTTTCGAGGCTGGAGTCGAAGCAGCAGGCGCTGGCGTTCGGCCACGCGCTGCCGATGCCCGTGGTGGTTCGAATTCGCGACTACGGGACCCCCGACTCGTACCGCGAGCTTGGCTTCAAGGACGCGGTCGAGCTCAAGGCACAGGTAGAGCGCGACGTGGAAGACCTGTTCGGCCCGCTGGATGGCTAGCGGGCTGGACGCGCTACCTCGTCAGTCAAGTATCATGGAAGAGCGGTTCGTGAAGGCCGGAGCTATCCGATGCAGAAGGTCAAACTTGCCGACCGGCTGAAAACCGTCCGCGACGGCGTCGAATTCGAGGTCGCCGAAGAAGGCGGCTACATTGCGACTGTGCCCGATCTGCCAGCGTGTGTTTCCCAAGAGGGATACGTTTGAGGAGGCCTTGGAAATGATTCAGGACGCAATGGAGTGATGGCTTATTGTAGCCAACAACCACGGCGACCCCATACCGAAGCTAGCATCATGAGAGAGATTACTGTGGCGCTGGAGGACGAGAATCTATACGCAAAAGTAGAAGCAGAGGCGTCAAGCTCTGGACGCACTGTCCAGGACATATTCATCGAGGCCGTGAAACAATGGGTTGAAGACGCGGATCTCGACGAGGATCCAGATGCCAACCATGAGGTTAGGCCGGAAGTGGAAAGAGAACTACGGGAATCTCTGAAAACTCCGAAATCTTCTCTTCTAACGTCGGACCAAGCCTGGAAAAATCTGGAGGACTAGCTCCCGTACAGGGCTTCTGTTCCATCCAAATGCGCTTAGTAGCGTCACCCGCCAAGACGCCAAACGGGTTAAGTCCGGAATCGACCGGCTATGGATCAACCGCCTTGTCGTGCCCCATTATGCGCTGGGTGGCAATCTGAAAGGCTTCTTCAAGCTGCGAATCGACAAATACCGTGTGATATATACCTTCGACCGCAGTGCAGACGACCCGATCGTCCATCGCGTTGGTCTTCGCGATGAAATCTACAAAACCAGGTCATAGAACTCGGCTCTGAACCCTGGTCTCTATTCCCCGCGCCGTGGCTCGTCCCGAATGTCGCCCAGATAGATGGTCTCAGTCCTGGGGGGTCCCAGGCGACCGGTATCCGCAGTCCTCTGGATGACCGATTTGAGCCTGTCTTTGAGGCTTTCGCCTCCGGGGAGGGGCGGCATCTCGTAGCCGTTGGCCTCCATTCACTCACAGTGGGTCAGTGCCGGCTTGCAGGCCTCCATCAGCTGCATGCTGGTTTCAAGTACGTTCTTTTCATCCATCATGTTACCTCGTCCCCTGCCGTGGGGCGACCGACGGGTGGTCCTGCTACGCCCCTAGCTCCTCCAGTTTCTCGTCGTCGATGCCGAAGTGGTGGGCCACCTCGTGGACTACCGTGTCTTTGATCTCCTGAACGACCTCCTCGTCGTTATCGCAGACCGCTTCGATTGCCTTCTGGAACAGAGTGATGCGGTCGGGGAGCACCATCCCGTAGTCGGCCCGCTCCGTAAGAGGCACACCCTCATAGAGCCCCATGAGAACGTCGCCTTCGTCCATGACGTGGCCTCCGAGCAGCTCTTGGGTCGCCCAGTCCTCGACGAGCACGTCGACGTTATCCAAACGTGACCTCAGCTCGCCTGTGAGAGTCTCCATCGCCTGTCGGACCAGGGCCTCGAATCGAGCGCGCTCCATACTTCAAGTGTACCATTTAGCCCGTCGTGCGCCTGTACCTTGACCGGGTACGCATGCTCCGATAAGGTGCGCGCCACGTTCGCCGTCTGGAGGACAAGAGATGAAGGTCACGGGAATCGAGAGCTCGGCTATCGCTTCGGAGGCCGGTCGTGGCTTCTTTATTGTGAAAGTTGAGACGGACGCCGGTATTTACGGACTGGGCGAGTCCGGAGTCCGGTACTGGGGCGCCTCGATAGAAAAGGCCGTCGAGCACCTTTCCGAACTCGTCGTCGGGCAGGACCCTTTCAGTACGGAGCGGCTGTGGCAGCACATGTTCCGCGGCTCTTTTTACCCTGCTGACCGAGTCTATTCGTGTGCCATCAGCGCCATCGACCTTGCCCTCTGGGACATCAAGGGCAAGGCGCTGGGCATGCCGGTCTACAAGCTCCTGGGCGGGCCTGTCCGGGACAAGGTGGTCTGCTACCCGCATTGTCAGGGCAAGGACATCGCCGAGCTGGTCGAGAACTGTGAACGTGCGGTCGCCGAAGGCTGGCGCTTCGTGCGTTGGGGCCAGCCGGAGTCAGGGTTGGAGCACGAGTCGGGGACCGAAGGCCTCCTGGAGCCCGTGGATTCAATACGGATCGCCGAAGAGCAAATGGCGCGGGTGCGGGAGGTAGTTGGGCCGGGCATCCAGATATGCTTCGACGTTCACACGAGGCTGGACACGGCCCACGTAACATCGCTGTGCCGAGACCTGGAGCCGTACAAGCCCTTCTTTATTGAAGACCCGCTGCGGGCCGAAAACCCGGCAAGCTACCGGACGCTGGCACGACAGGTCCGGGTCCCACTGGCGGCAGGCGAGCAGTGGGCCAGCAAATGGTCCTTCCGCGAGGTAATCGAAGAGGAGTTGATCAGCTACGCCCGAATCGACCTATGCAACGTCGGTGGGCTGACCGAGGCGCTGAAGATCGCCCACTGGGCCGAGACGCACTACATCGACATTGCCCCCCACAACCCGCTTGGCCCGGTAAGCTCCGCCGCTTGCCTGGCCCTGTGCATGGCGACGACCAACGTCGGCGTCCTGGAGATGCCGAGGCGGCCCGGCAGCACCGATATGGATGTGTTCCCCGGGCAGATCGAATGGAGCGACGGCTATGCCTTTCCTTCAGATCGCCCTGGGTTCGGCGTCGAGTTCGACGAGGCTGCGGCGGAGTCCCGCAGGATCAGGCCCGGCGGGTGGCCGCCATTGCTCCGGCGTAACGACGGCGCGTTTACGAACTGGTAGCAGAGAGAGGTACCACGGTCAGCTAGGTGGCGCCTTCTCGAACAGATGACGGCCCACTTGCCAGATTCGGGTAATCGAGCTACAACGGAGATGAGTCAGGTGCAGATTCGCTACAAGTGTCGATAAGCATCCTCAAAGGGGCCAATACCATGACAAGGAAAGTCAGAGCCAGGTTTACCGAGGGCAAGATAGAGCCCTTGGAGGCCGTGAACCTCAGGGAAGGCGACGAGCTCACCATCACTGTTGGAGGAGACGGTAAAACCGCCCCCGCCGAAGAGAACCTTGCCAGAGCGGCAGTGGGGGGGGGGTGGAAAACACGCTCGATTTGACGCGTATCTCAGGGACCTCTACGCAGCCTCCCATGAGCCGGGCCGAGGTTTGAGCCTC
>CAUZJF010000138.1:0-6288 GCA_963579975.1 Dehalococcoidia bacterium | reverse complement strand
CGCGAAGAAGAGGGCGGTCATAATGCCATGTGAGAACATCTGCAGCACGGCCCCGCTCACGCCGAGGTGGTGGAGCGTGGCGATGCCCATCAATACGTAGCCCATATGGCTGACACTGGAATAGCCGATCACATACTTGAGGTCTCGCTGCCCCATGGCCGATACGGCGCCGTATATTACGTTCACCGTACCCAATCCGATGAGGACGGGCATCCAGTCCTCCGCGCCCTCCGGCAGCAGGCCGATACCGACCCTGAGGATTCCATAGGCGCCCAGCTTCATCAGAACGCCGGCATGGACCATGCTCACGGCCGTCGGAGCGGCCACGTGGCCGTCCGGCGACCAGGTGTGGAACGGCCACAGGCCGGCCAGCACGCCGAATCCGACCATCAGGAACGGGAAAAAGACTCTTTGGAAGGTCGGAGAAAACTCGCCCTCGTTTCCGATATCGACCATGCTGAACGTGCCGAGATCGGCCTGAACGAAGATGGCAATCAGCGCGACCCATACCAGGGCACTTCCGGCTACCAGGTACACGGTAAGCTTCATCGCACCGTACTCCTTGGTGCGGATGAAGGTGCCGAAATCGCTGCTGCTCCCCCAGACACCGATCAGCAGGTACATGGGCAGCACGGCGAGCTCGTAGAAGAAGAATAGGAAGAACAGGTCCAGGCTGACGAAGACACCGAAAACTCCGGCAAGCAGCAGAAAATACAGAACGAAAAACTCTTTGTTGCGCTCTTTTACGTTCCACGAGACCAGTACGCCCGTGAACATGACGATCCCCGTCAGAAGGACCATCAAGGCCGAAATGCCGTCTACGCCCAGGGAGAGCGAGATGCCCTTATCGCCCAAGGGCCACGGCCCGGGAATCTCCAGCCACTGCCACGAGCGCGTGAAGTAGAACCCACCAGCGTCGTGACCGTAGAAGGCCATCGAGTCGAAGAAAGGGAGCCATTCGAGCATCCAGGCCGGAATGAAAGGCAGGAACGTGTATACGCTGAGCGCGGCCACGACCGCCGCGACTACTGTGGCTACCCAACGTATTTCACGGGAACGCGACGACGGTGTAACGAGCACGAGCCCTGCCCCTAATAGCGGCAGGGCCATGATCGCGAACAGCAGATAGCTATCTAACATTTCCATTTAGGTCAGATTATGTCCCAACAAAGACTCAGGTTCGAGCGAATCGAATCCGCTCCTCAGAAACAACGACGAAGTGATCTGGCAGGTCGGCAGCGTGGCCTTCCAACAGTCCCCGTAATGTCTCAATCTTGCTTACGGCTCGTTCATCGTCGAGACGAAGGAGTACAACGCCTCTGTGTCGGTGCCGCTGGCGATGGACCTTCTCCCCAAAATCCTTGTCGGATGTGATCAGGACCCAGTTTTCAGCGTACGCTTTCTCAATTACCTAATCGTCATCCATTCCCCGCATCTCTCCGTACACGAAGAGAACTTCGTGTCCCACCGCAGCCAACCAGTCTCCTACTGGGGCCGATGCATTCATCCACAAGGAAGCGCACTACGCTTGCTCAACACTCAGAGGCATGAAATCAGTGTCCTGCAGCGACCTGGTCGCAAAGAGAAGACATGCCTGGATATCTTAGTTCCGAAGCCCCTTGTATTCCTGGAGTATCTCCATAGTCGTCGCGCCATGGGCCAACAAGCCGAGCACGTATTCAACAGTCAAACGTGTTCCCCTGATGATCAGCTTGCCAACCATCACGCTCGGGTTCAGCGTAATCCGCTCAAGGAGCTGCTCGTCGTTCATGTTCTTCATCTCCTTCCCCTTTCCGGCATCTGTCCTGTCTCACGTGGCCGCGACCCACCAGATGAGGGCCAGTGAAAAAACCCCGATCGCCATCGCGAGCCCATAGTTGTAGAGACGACCTGACTGGACGTGCTTCAGCCTCGCGGCAGACAGCTTCACACTGAAAGCCGTGCCGTCCACGCCCGTGTCATTCACGATCATCCTGTCGAACATTGCCACGAAGGCGCCGAACACGAGCACGACCCGGTCGATGGCCCACTGGTAGATCTCGTCGATGTAATACTTGCGAACCAGAATGCGGTGGATCGCCACATAGCGCTCGGCGATGGACTGATGCCGGGGCACCCGACCGGCGTAGACCACCCAGCCAAGAACGACTCCCCCGAGCGCAGCCGCGATCGACAGGGCCATAACTACGGGCTCAATATGGAACCTACCTTCGTCAGCGACCAACCGCTGGCCTTCGACCACAAAGGACCCAAACCCGTGGAACGAGTCAGTCCAGTTGAATACGAGCAACCCCACTGTCAACCCCAACGCGGCCAGGATGACCAGCGGCGCAACCATCAGGAACGGGGACTCGCGCGCGTGCTCGTTGTCTGGTTTCAGCCGCCCGAACAGGACGACCAGGGAAACACGGGCCATGTAGAGGGCGCTGAGTAGTGAGCCGACCAGTGCAAGGACGAGGAAGACCACTCCTCGGTCGTCGTTGACGGCCACCAGCACCTCGTCCTTGGTGAAGAAACCGCTGAGAGGCGGGACGCCCGCCAACGCCGCAGCACCTACCAGGAACGTGATGGACGTGACAGGCATCCTCCGCCACAAACCACCCATGCCCCATATTTCGGTCTTGTGGGTCGCGTGCGTTAGGCTTCCCGCCCCGAGGAACAAAAGCGCCTTCGAGACCCCGTGGGCGACCAGATGGAATATCGCGGCGCCTACCGCGCCGGCGCCCAGCGCCAGCATCATCAGACCTAGGTGGCTCACGGTCGAGTAAGCGAGGACCCGCTTGAGGTCAGTCATGACCATGGCCAGCGTTCCTGCGAACGCGAAGGTGAACAAGCCTACGACGGCGACGAAGGTAAGTACGTTCGGCGCCAGCTCGAAGAGTGGGAACAGTCGAGCGACGAGGAACACGCCGGCCGCTACCATCGTCGCAGCATGGATCAGGGCACTGACGGGAGTTGGGCCCTCCATTGCGTCGGGTAGCCACACGTGCAACGGGAACTGGGCCGATTTTCCCATCGCTCCGAGGAATATCAGGAACATCGCGGCGTTCAGAGTCCCATCGCTTATCCCGCCGGTCTGCGCTACGTGAACGACGGTGGCTATGTCGAACGTCCCGGTAGCTCGGAATAGAAGAATAATGCCGATCAGCAGTCCGACGTCACCCAGTCGAGTCGTTACGAATGCCTTCTTGGCGGCCTCAGCGGCGGAACGCTTCTCCCACCAGAACCCAATCAGCAGGTACGACCCGAGGCCGACCAGCTCCCACGCGACGTAGAGAAAGAGCAAGTTGTCCGCCAGCACCAGCGACAGCATTGCGGCGACGAAAAGCCCGTGGACCGCAAAGTACCAGGCGATGCGTGGCTCGCCCTTCATGTACTCCAGCGAATAGACCTGGACGAGAAGCGACACCAACGTGACGAGACCCAGCATGACCACCGACAGGTTGTCGACGATCATGCCCCAGGCGATCCGTGTGTCGCCGAGAACGATCCAGTCGATGCTGAACGACGCCGGTCCTGTGGCCAGCAGGTCGCGCAACACGTACCAGAAAAGGATGAACCCGAGAAGGATCGCCAGGACCGGGATACATGCAGCGTAGCGCCCCACGACCCGGCCGGCAAGCACCGTGAGGAAGAAGGCTGAAGCGCTGAGGGCCGGAATCACCCAGGCCCACTCCACCCCTATCGTGTCTCCGAGAGGCAATCTAATCGGTCCTGGACTTATGGATTTGGGGGACGCCGCCGCTTGGAGACGTGCCTCCGTTTCGCGCGAGGAGCGCGCTCACCACTTGAGAACGTCGATCTCGTCGACGTTCACCGACGACCTGTTCCTGTAAAGGCGGAGGATGATCGCGACCGCCAGAGCTAGCTCGGCTGCCGCGATCGTGATGACAAAGATCACGAGCACGTGGCCAAGCTCCCGTTGCGGCTGGGCCATTTCGACGAACGCCGCGTAGCCGATCAGGTTTATGTTCACGGCGTTCAGCATCAGCTCTATCGACATGAGAATCAGCACTGCGCTCCTGCGCGCCAGCACGCCGTAAAGGCCGATCGCGAACAACGCGGCAGCGAGTACCTGAAAGTGGGCCAGCTCAATCACGCCGATCACCGTCCTCCCGGACCATGACGACGGCCCCGATGAGGGCCACTAGAAGAACCAGTGATGCCACCTCGAACGGTACCGCCCAGTTCCTGAACAATGTTTCGCTCATCGATTCGAACCCGATGCGCTGGCTCTGCGTCGTGCGGACTTCGGTGAAGACCACGGAGGCCACCAGCAGGCCGAATATCGCTATCGCCACGACGGCCGCGGCCGGCCATTGGGGATTGTCCGAGAGATGTTGGAAGTCCTGGATGCGCGTGAGCATCAGCGTGAACAGTATGACGATCACGATGGCTCCGCCGTAGATGAGCACCTGGACAAGAGCCAGAAATTCGGCCACCGCCAGCAGGAAAAGGCCCGCCACGCCCAACAACGAAACGAACAACGCGAAGGCCGCGTAGACGATGTTGCGTGAGATTACAACGCCAAGGGCGCCGCCCAGGGTAAGCGCACCCGCGACGTAGAACATTATGAGCGAGGTAGTAATCACTGCACTGCTAACCCCAATTGACCCAACCTCCCTCGGCTATATGCCATCATCATTCCTTGGCACCGGCTCCGCCCGCCGCTTCCACCTTGTCCTTGTCCTTACCTTTGTCTTTGTCCGGGGCTCCGACGTTCTTAGCCTGGACGGGCTGCCAGCCAGTCTCCTCCTGATAAATCTTGCCCATCTCAAGGAGTGGCTCGAGGTCCACCCGGTTGCTGTTGCGCGCATACTTGCTCTGCTCGTGTTCGTGGCTCATCACAATGGCGTCGAAATTACAGACATCGACGCAGATGGCGCAGAGAATGCAGCGCCCCAAATTTATCTCGAACGTGCCGACGATCTTTCGTCTCCTGCTGGTACCATCGGCGTGGTGCGCATTGTCCGTCATCTCCGCGCTCATGCACTGGGTAGGGCACTCGCGGATACAGACCATGCAGCCGGTGCAGTACTGCTCGTCCGCGCTGTAGTCCCAGGTGAGCGCGGGAAATCCCATAAACCTGGTAGCGATCTCTAGCCGCTTCTTCCGGATCGGGTATTGGGCCGTTACCGGCGACCTGAGCATCGTCTTCAGCGTTACTAAGAGGCCTTTGAGATTGCCGAACATGGTCTCAGCGTGGACCTCGCGAGGTGAGGTCTCGCGCGCCGCAGTCAATAAAGACTCGCACTACGAGACACTCTTTCCGTAGATCAGCGTGTAGCCGTTGCAGTCCTTCAGGGCAAACTCGCGCATCCCGTGCTCCATGTCTTGTATGGGCCACACGACCTCCGTTTTGTCCTTCAAGGCCTCCCAGGCCTCGTCTATGTTGTCAGGGTACACGTACAGGAAGCTTGACAGAGTGGTCGTGTTCGCGATCCTCGTCGTGATCATGTGGCGCGAAGCCAAAGAACATCAGCTTCACGTCCCCTGAAGTGAGATGGAACCAGGCCTGCTCTCCGCTCGCTGGCCAGGTACCCGTGACCGAGAACCCAAGCCTGTCGCAATAGAAGTCCATCGTTTCACGAATATCGTTCGCCAGCATCATCGGGACCAGCGCGGTCAGCGCAGTCATTGAATGCCTCTCCCTAACATTGAGTAAGACCCTCCACTAGCCTGTTCGCGCTGAGCCTGTCGAAGCCCCTCAAGTCTCCTGTTCAGACGCCTCTGGCTTGGCCGCCACGGCCGCCGCTCGTAGCTGGCTGGCAGGATACACATTGACGGTCATCCTTTCCAAGCTCGTGCCGGAGTATCGTGTAATGGCGTAGAAAGCGCCCGTCATGAAGGCCAGCGACGCCAGTGTCATGACGGACCAGTGCAGCGCGTAGAACCCGACCGTTCCGGTAATAACGATGTTGACGAACGACAGTGGCACCAGGACCTTCCAGCCAAAAGCCATAAGCTGGTCGATCCGTAGCCGGGGGTACGTCCCCCGTATCCAGAAAATGACCAGAATCACTGCGAAGGTCTTCGCCAAGAACCAAACGGCCGACAGGGCAGTATGAGTGTTTCCGTCCAACGGCATATCCGGCCATCGCCACCCACCAAAGAACAGCAGCACCGTTAGCGCCGCGACCGTGAAGGTATTCATATACTCTGCCAGGAAGAAGACCGCCCAATGAGCGCCGCTGTACTCCACGAACGGCCCTCCGACGACCTCCGATTCGGCGTGATGAATGTCGAACGGCGTCCGTCCAAGCTCCGCGAGGCCAGCCATCAGAAAGA
>CAUZJF010000137.1:0-6299 GCA_963579975.1 Dehalococcoidia bacterium | reverse complement strand
CCATTATGCGTAGCTTCGTCGCCTTCGAAAGCGACGGACGTTTGCTCAAGACGTCGTAGTCCTCAGCTTCTATGGCGTCAAGCACCTTCATCCCGCCTTTGCTGAAGAGAGCGACGTCAAGTTTCAGCCGGCCCTCGAGCTCGTCGACCAAGCCCATGCCCCTCTTGAAGAGATCGCGGGCCCGATCGACCTCATATGCCATCAGGCTCCTGAACTGTCCGCTGACTTCGCGCCGAGCCAGCTGGTTCTCGGAGTAGCCGAACCGTTCCAGGTCTTCCTGCGGAATGTAGAGCCGCCCCATGGCGAAGTCTCTCGCAACGTCCTGCCAGAAGTTGGCCAGCTGCAGGGCGGTACAGGTATAGTCGGACAACCGTTGCCGGTGCTCGTCCCTGTACCCGAAAGCGTATAGGACGAGGTGTCCGACCGGGTTCGCCGAATGCTGGCAGTAGTAGTCGATATCCTCGTAGGTCCGGTATCTGGATAACCGCTGCTCCATGCGATTGGCTTCGATCAGCCGGAGGAAGGGGTCAATCGGGATATCGAGCTCTTGAATGGTCTGCCGGAGCGCAACCAGGTATGGGTGGCTTGGCGAGCCTTCATAGCAGGCCCGCAGATCGCGTTCCCATTCATCGAGAGCTGCGAGCCTGTCGCTCTGGAACTCGTCTCCTAGGTCGTCGACGAAACGGCAGAAGGCGTAGATGGCGTAGACGTGGTGCCGCTTATCACGGGGAAGGAGCCACGAGCCTACGGTGAAATTTTCGTAGTGGGTCTTTGCGAGCCGCGCGCAGCGGGCGTATCCCTCCTCCGTGCTGCAGTTCTCAACACTGCCGGGGAGGACAAGCTCCATTGGAGCCGTCAGATTCCCATGACCTGGACCAGAATCTCCCGGCCCTCTTTCTTGTCGTCGTCCAACTCGACCATGAAGATATGCTGGTACTGGCCAAGCGCCATTCGGCCGTCGATAACGGGGATGGTCTCGCTGCTGCCGAGCATCAGATGCTGGCAATGGGAATGTCCGTTCGGGCACTCGTCTTCGTGCATGTGCACCGTACGTATGCTGAAATCGTTGTGCCCGTAACGAGCGTTTCGCGGAGCAAGGCGCTCCAAGAGACTCGACAGGTCGTTGATGAGTAGCGGCTCGTTCTCCTGAATCGTAATCGCTGCGGTCGTGTGCCTAGAAAATATAACGGCGATACCACTGCGAATCTGGGAATCGTACACGACGTCCGCGACACGATCAGTGATGTCGATGAATTCTGGCATGCTTGTCGATGCCACGCTCAACGAAAACTCGCAAACTCGGTACGTAGCCTCGGTCTCTCTCATGTGCCAAACCTCTCTCGAAAAGCGCCAGCGATAGTATCGCTGTATGTAAAGCCCCAAAAATACGAGTGCTAAGTGTAGCGTCTTTAGCCGAAAACACCTAATCTGGCTCCATTCGGTAGCCAGCCGCTGCGTGTCTCAGGCTGAGATTTGCTGACCCCACGGCTGTCTAAGAAGGCCCTGTAGCGCCCTAGCGCGGTTAGCGGCCAGTAGCTGCGGTACATGTGGTATTTGATCATGAACCCCGCCGGCAATTCGGCTCCCTGGTAGCCGGGGTCGCCTGGCGTTGGGTACCGTCTCAGACGGTTCCCAACGCCGTATCCGGGGAATCCAGTGCCGGTGAAATAGGGCTCGTCCCAAGAGCCGTTGCTCCGTTGCGTGCGCGTCAGGTGCTCGATGCCTCGCCGGGTCGACCGGCCGGCGCCCTCGCCCGCGGCGATGAGCGCTATAAGTGCCCACGATGTCTGTGACGGAGTACTGGGACCTCGTCCTCGATACGCCGGGTCGACGTACGACGCGCAACTTTCGCCCCAGCCCCCGTCTTCATTCTGGTGCCTGACGATCCACTGTACGGCCCGCCTGACCGCCGGCATGGTCATGTCGACGCCCAACGCCTCCAGTCCGGGAAGGACGGCCCCCGTGCCGTAGATGTAGTTCACTCCCCAGCGACCGAACCATGGCCCATCGTCCTCCTGCTCGGCGAAGACGTAGCCGAGCGCCTTAGCCATCGCCGGATGGTCGGCGCCGAAGCCGAGACGCCCGAGGGCCTCCAGAGCGTGAGCAGTAACGTCGACGCTGGGAGGGTCGATTGTTTCGCCGAAGTCGGCGAAAGGTATTTTGGCGATGAACGACTTGGTGTTATCCTTGTCGAACGCACCCCATCCGCCATTGGAGCACTGCATACCGAGTACCCACCGGACCGCCCGGTCGATCGCCGCCCGCCTGGCTTGGTCCGATGGGAGGTCTGCGCGACACAGGGCCAGTAGTATCTCGGCCGTGTCATCTATGTCGGGGTAAACGTCGTTGTGAAATTCGAAGGCCCAACCTCCCGGGGGGACTCCCTTCGCCCTGACGTGCCAGTCTCCACGGTCCAGGATCTGCCGGTCGAGGAGCCACTCACCCGCTTTGACCATGGCCGGATGGTCCGGCCGGAGACCCGAGTCGAGCATTGCGTTCATAGCCAGGCCCGTATCCCAGATCGGCGATACACAGGCCTGTACCCGTAGCGTGTCGTCGTCCTCAATGGCGAAGTGCTCGAAACCTGCCAGGCCCTTTGCGATGGCCGGGTGTTCCGGTGAGTGGCCCAGGCTCGACAGCGCCATCAGCGAGTAGACCCAGGGCGGCTGAATCCCGCCCCAGCTTCCATCGGCGTCCTGATGTTCCAGAATCCATCGCTCCGCTCGCTTGAGCGCCTGACCTCTGGTTGGCTTCCACGGGAGCTTGTCCAGGTAACGAAGAACAGTGTCGCCGGCATAGAAAAAGGTCGACCAGCCGACCAGCTTTTTCGGCTTGGCTACGGAATAGTCGATCTGCTCACGGGGGAGGGTATAAAGCTCGTCGATGTTGGCCCACTCCGGCACTGGTCGTACAGGCTTCTTGTCGAGTAGTACGAGTAGCGGAACGATGGTGCTCCGCGCCCAGCTGGCGAAATCGTAGATATTGATCGGCGCCCAGTCAGGTAAGAGCATCAGCTCCGGGGGCATGACGGGCACGCCTTTCCAGTTCCACTGGCCGAGGAGGGCGAGCCAGATCTTGGTGAAGACTCGCGTTTTCGGGATGCCGCCCCTCGTGACAATGAACTCGCGCGCTTTCCGCATGAAGGGCTCGTCGGCCGAATAGCCGGCGAGCTTGAGAGCGAAGTAGCACTCGGTGGAGGTGCTGAGGTCGCCCGGAGCGTCGTAGAACTGGCCCCACGTTCCGTCGCTCCGCTGGCGTTGAAGAATGTGGCGCGCTAGTTTGTGCCAACGGTCCTTATCGGCGACGCCCAGGAAGTGAGTCAGAAACTGGTACTCGGCCTCCATCGTCGGGTTCGACTCCAACTCTCCCCACCAGTAGCCTTCCGGGTCCTGGATGCTGAGAAGATGATCCTGGGCCCTCCGGATGGCGTCTACCAACCCGTGGGTTTGGCCCGGAGTTCCCCGACCATTGACGTTGTGTGAAATGGTGTCCATCGTTCCTTTGACTAGCCGACCGGGACGGGGGCTTCAGCCGAGGTCAATGCCGTTAAGACCTTCGTCAACGGGGACTTTGCCCGCCGTGAGAGTGCCCAGAGCCTGACCAGCTCGGGGATGCCGGTTGGGTGAGAGATAGCATATCGGAGCGCCGCCTCGTATCTGTTGCCGCTCGGACCGGCGGTCGCGTTCTCGATGAAAGATGGTAGCGTTAACTCCATTGGGTCGAACACCGACCGGACAATGAGAGCTGAAGCTCCATGATCAAGAGCGGCTTCGCAGACCCAGAAGCTCTCCATATCGATCACGCTTACCGGGAAATGCTCGCCGGCTCGACGTTTTCCCGTGGCGGTTGCGATCACGTTCGGTACAGTGAGGCAGCTGCCGGTGGCGTAGTTAGACGCGGAACCGCGAAGGCTGGAGTCGAGTCTGTCGGCCACCAATCCCACGTCGAGGACACGGGAAGGCGGCTCGCTGACGCCCGAGGGGTCGAACGACCCTTCGGAGGCCCACACGCGATCGCACAGGAAGACGTCGCCTGTCTCGAGTCCAGGCCTGGCGGCCGCCGAGAAGCCTGCCGACACGACCGTTTCGGGCGCGAACTGGTCCAAGACTCTCGCCACGGTCTTTTGTGCGGCCTGCCTGCCGATGCCACTCTCCACGACGACTACTCCCGGAGCCTCGTCCGACAGATAGAAGCGCCCGCCCTGGTCGGCCTTCGATGCAAGATCGAAGTCACCCGCCGAAAGGTATTCGCTCACTTCTTCCCTGATCGCAGCAACGATCGCAATCATACTGGGCCCGCCTAGCTCGCGCCGACGCCGCTGTTCTGAATGGCGCCTCCCTTGATCATTCGGTAGGCGTCGGCAGGCTTGCGGATCGCCTGGAATATCGAAGCCGACTCGAAACCGCAGTGCATCATGCAGTTGGCGCACCGCGGGTCCTTGCCCACGCCGTACCGCTCCCACACCTCGTCCTTGTAAAGCTCGTTGACGTCCTCGGTGTGCCGGTCGCCGAGCAGATAGCAAGGTTCCCGCCACCCGAGTGTGGTGCGCGTCGGGTTCGCCCACGCGGTGCATTGATAGTCGCGGTCCCCCCTCAGGAAGTCCAGGTACAGGGGGTTGTTGTAGAACTTGAGCTTTCGCCTCGGGTCCAGGACGTTTTTGAAGACCTCCCGCGCCCGCTTCCTCGATATGAAAAGCTCCTGGTTCGGCACGGAATCGTACTTGTAGCCTGGGGACACCATGCAGCCTTCGATCCCCATGTCGGTCATCATCTGGAACATCTCGATCAGATCGTCTTGGTCGCATCCGTTGAAGACCGTGGTATTGGTCGTGACCCGGTATCCTCCTTCGAGAGCAGCTTTGATACCTCGCAGGGCGACCTTGAATACTCCTTTGCGGTAGACGGACCGGTCGTGGGCTTCTTCCATGCCGTCCAGGTGGACGACCCAGCAAAAATACTTGGACGGCGGGATTTTTTTCATTACCCGCTCCATCAGGAGGGCGTTGGTGCACATATAGACGAATTTCTTCTGACCGATGATACCGGCGACGATTTCATCGATCTGGGGGTGCAGCGTGGGCTCGCCACCGGCGATGGACACGATGGGCGCGTTCGCCTCTTGGACCGCGGCTATGGATTGCTCGACCGTCAGCATTCTGTCGATGACGGGCTCGAACTCGCGAATGCGCCCGCAGCCCTCGCACGCCAGGTTGCATTTCTCCAGCGGTTCGAGCATGGTCACGAGAGGGAACCGACGCCGTCGGGCGAGTTTGTTTCTGGCTATGTACCATCCGAGACGTAGGGCCATCTCAATCGGCCTGCTCATACCTCAGCTCCCCTCTCTACTCAGTGTTGTCTAACCGATAGGAAGTGACACAGCTCCTCGATGTCCTTTCGGTCTTCCGGCGACAGCTTGACATCATCCAGCGTCGAAAGAGTAGCATCGCAGTGTTCAGCCACAAGATCCTCGGTGTATTCCTTGACTTCGAGCCGGTCCATTGTTTGAAGGACCGAGTCGACGGCCTCGTCGTCGATGGTCTCGCTGCTGTATACGGTTTTCAGCAGGCTCGCGTCCGTGCCGCGCGCTTTGGCCATTGCGTACACAATCGGCAGGGAGTTCTTCTTGCGGCGGACGTCCGCGCCCACAGGCTTTCCCGTCGCAACACCATCGCCCCAGATTCCAAGCACGTCGTCTCGTATCTGGAAGGCAAAGCCCAGGTGCCGCCCACACTCGTCAAATGCCTTTACCGTCGAGGGGTCTGCCCCGCCCAACAGGGCCCCCACATTCAGGGCACATCGAAAAAGCGCGCCCGTCTTCTTCGAGATCATGCCGAGGTACGCCCGCATGCCCACGTCGCTCCGGCCCTCATACGACAGGTCGAGGTACTGGCCCTCGATCATCTCGAGGTATGCCTGTGTCAGCAGGCCGGCCACCCGGTTCGCGTCTTCAAAGGACACGCTCTTCTGGACGAGTTCCGCGAGGGACGCGTCGGCGACCAGGTTCATCACGTTGCCTGCTACGAGCGCCTTGGCGTCGCCCCAAGTAGCCCAGACTGTTGGACGGTGGTGGCGTGTTTCATCGCGGTCTTGAACGTCGTCGTGGATGAGCGAGAAGTTGTGGACGAGTTCGAGGGAGACCGCTGCCGGCATTGCCCGTTCCAAAGTCCCTCCCGCCGCCTCGCATGCAAACAGACAGAGGGTAGGGCGTAGAGCCTTGCCCTCTGTTGCTACGATAGCGTTTCCTTCGGCGTCGGCCCACCCCATCGAATAGCGCAGCAAATGGTACGCTCCGTAACCGTC
>CAUZJF010000136.1:0-6328 GCA_963579975.1 Dehalococcoidia bacterium | reverse complement strand
CACTCGTTGACCATCGCCGCCGAGTGTGCGCTGCTCCTGACCGGCGATTTCGGATACCTGGAGCTCCTGCGCTCCCAGATCAAGCTGCTCATTGAGAATGGGAAGACACGGGAAGACGGCCAGTTGCTGATCGCGGTTCGTCATGGGCCCGACGGTTGGGGCCACCTTTTGTGGAACCCGGTTACCGGTACGGAACAACCGGTCCGCATGAACGAGTTGGCTCATCTGTATCACGCATCCATGTCGCAAGAGGATCGCGATCTGATCAAAATGGTACGCGATGTCGATCCCGATCGGGACTGGGACCTCGTCGATAACGAAGGCGCTGACGCCTACAACGGCAAACTCGAGTACTCCCGCTTCCAGTTCTACGAAGGGCAGAACCCAGGTTGGCCGGAGGAAACGCTTCGAGCCGAGCTGGGCGGAGCGTTGGAGACCTACGATGAAATGGTCCGCGACGATCGCGACGCAGAGACGATAGTCGAGGAGAATCGCGTCGCGCAGAATCCAGTCCGCACCAAAGCGCTAACTCACGTCGCGCTAGGCGCGCCGCAGTCGGTTTATCACGGCGGACTGTCCCGAGCGACGGTCCGATACTTCGACGCCGACCGCGCTCGGCCCGGCCTCCCCGAGGACGCTGCCGCGCTGGTCGACGAACTCGGCCCGGATAGTGTCGGCATCCAGCTCGTGAACGTCAGCAGGACCGAGACGCGAAGACTCGTCGTGCAGGCGGGCGCCTTTGGCGAGCACCGGTTTACCCAGGTCAAGTACCGTGCCGGTGACAACCAGGGCTCAGTGCCGGTCGATGGGAAGCACTTCGCTGTCGAGTTACCGCCCTCGACGTCCATTCGAGTCGAAGCGGGCCTCCGCCGTTTCGTGAACGACCCCAGCTACGCCTTTCCGTGGCACGAAGATCGGATTCCGGTACCATTCCAGTAACTGCTCGGGCAGGAGGGACCAACGTGGGAACATCAGATACGGCTAAGTACAACGTAGCGCTCATTGGATGCGGGCGTGCCGGACCAAGCAGGGCCCACACCTTCGACCTGCATCCGCTCTGCAGGGTCGCGGCCGTGGCCGACACCGACTCCGAAAACCTGGAGCTCGCCGCTGGGCGATTCGGCGTTCCCGGCTACAGCACCTACGACGAATTGTACGCGAACGAGCAGATCGACATCGCTATGGCCGTGCTGCCGGTCCGGCCCAACGCCGACGCCGTGGTGGCTTCGGCTAGAGCCGGCGTGAAGGCTGTGTTCTGCGAGAAGCCGCTGACCGCGATGCTCTCCGAAGCCGATCGAATGGTCGAGGAGTGCGCCACCCGGGGAATCCCTCTGGCGACCGGCGTCGTGGTCTCGAGTCACCCGGACTATCGCAAGGCCTATGAGATGGCCACAAGCGGTGAAATCGGCGAAGTGCGACGAATCAACTTGTACGAGGACAACGGCCAGATGGGGACTCACGGTCTCAACCTCGCCCGGAAGTTCGCGGGCATGGCCGACGTCGATTGGGTCGTGGGCTGGGTCGATGGCGATCCTCACAGTGACTACGAAGAAGACTACGGCGAAGGCACGCCGGGATACGGAAATATCGGCGGCTACATCCGTTTCTCGAACGGGCTCGAGTGCTTCAGCAGCTACGGCGAAGTTCGATGGCGCGGAATCGAGGTCGTAGGGACGCGAGGAGTCATCTACAACTCGAACAACACCGGCCGGGGACTGCACCTTCTCAAGGTGGAAGGCGAGGGGCAGCCGGGCCCCGGCTCCACGCTAAAGGAGGTCGAAGGCGTGTTCGAGGAGCAGACATTCAGCCCTCGTGGCCATGGAGCCGACGGATGGCAGTCGCCGGGAGAGGTCATGCCGGCCATCGTGGAGGATATTGTGAACTCTCTCGAAACCGGCGCCGATTTGAACGTCACCACCGGCGACGATATGCGGCATGCTCTGGAGATCGCGATTGCGATGAGGGAGTCCCACCGGCGAGATCGAGTGCCAGTGGAGTTGCCACTCGAAGATCGGAGCCTGGTCATGTATCCGGAGAAGTCGCGATGGCACTACAAGAAGGAACTGATGGGCCGCGAAGCCTACATGGCACAGCTTGCGCAGCAGGTCAAGGCGTAAAGTAGGCTACGAAGATGGGGAGCGGAGTGCTATTGACAGTACACCCGCGGCGTTGCTATGCAATATATAGCCCTGCTTGGCTCGAACGCGCCCTTCGAATGCCCCTCCGAAGGTAGTCCAGTTTTGTACCCCCAAACGATCGATTCCAGGACATGCACATCCAGCCGAGCGGGGCTGTGCATTTAAATATCCTGCTCCGCTGACACTTGTCAAGATCGGCGGAGCACCGTTTAGGCCGACAAGTCCGTCCAACCACTCCCAGTGAATGGGAACCGTGGTCCGAAACGACACCGGATGCGAACCGACCAGACAAAAAACGGTCCACTGCGGGCCAACGTGAAATTTACTAGGGGGTGACACCCTAGGCGTCTAGGTTCAGCGGCCCGCAATGGACTTATGCTGCATTATACAGCCGGTGGCTGCGACGCACCAGCCCGTTGGCGCGTGGTACCAGCGATTTCGAGATGATGCCTGACGGAGGTTCGGAGGATGCAGACCGGAGGATGAAGGCCCTCGTGCGCGGTCGCGTCCAAGGTGTTTTCTTTCGGAGCTTCGTATCCCGTCGAGCGTCCGGCCTCAACCTGGTGGACTTTGTCAGGAACCTGTCCGACGGCAGAACGGTAGAGGTCATCGCAGAGGGCCCCAAGCCTACGCTGAACGACCTGTTGCAGCACCTCAAGCAAGGCCCGCCCGCAGCTGATGTCGAGCATGTTGACGTCGAGTGGGGCCAGCCTACGGGAGAATTCTCTTCGTTTCGGGCTGCGTTAGGAACTGCGTAGACGCTAGGGGATTCTACTGAGCTTGCGAAGGCTTCGACGTTCGATCGGCGGGTCCATGTACCGGCCGCCTCCGCCTATCGAGAACGTAACCTCGCCCACATAGATATCCAGGTTCGAATCTACCGCGACTGAGTGTGGGGCTATGAACCTCCCCGTCTCCTCGCCGACCTCTGCGTTGCCGAGTCTGGCCAACTGCTCTCCGTCGAGGCTCCAGATGCTAACACGATGACCGAGTCCGGCAGGGGGGTCTGCGACCCCTTCTGACTTGAGCTCACCTACGTAGATGTTACCGTCCGGTCCGAGGGTCATTCCACACGGGCGGAAGATGTTGTTCCACATCGTGATGAATCGACCGTTGGCGTCGAACACCTGGACGCGGTGACATTCCCTGTCGGCAACGTAGACCCTGTCGTCGGTGTCTACCACGATGTTGTGCGGGTAGATGAACTGACCAGGGTCGATGCCCGGTTCCCCCCAGGACAAGACGTGCTCGCCTTGGCTCGTGAACCTGTGTACGCGGGAGTTCCCGTACCCGTCGCTTACGAAGATGTCTCCGGTGTTCGGTGAGACCGCGACGTGAGTCGGCCTGTTGAACGGTTCGCCACTCCACATCTTGCTGGGCTTGTGTGGGACACCGATGGTCAACGCAAGCTGGCCTTCCGGGGTGAACCTGGTGATCGTATGGGTCCCGACGTCGGCACAGTAGACCGAATCGTCCGGGCCGATGTATATACCATGGGAGAAATCGCTGAAGACCTCCCGGCCGAAGCTCCTCCGAAAGGTCCCGTCGGAGCCGAAAACCAGCACCTCGGAGTTCTCGTTGCGGGTCAGGACGTGGACCTCGTCCTTGGAGTTCACGGCGACCCCGGGACTCTCGACCAACCTAACGCCGTCCGGAAGCCGTTCCCAGGTGTCCAGGGCGTTGTAGCGGTACTCTCCGCTCGGCAACACTACACTCATGTCGGCTCCTTGGCATCCTGGCGCCCTTCGAAGAATCTCCGAGGATTATCGACCAGCAACGCGGATATGTCCAGGGTACTGGCTCCCAGTGATTTCAATAAGGGAAGCACCCGCCTAGTGATGAACAGGTAGTTATCCGGGTTGCCCGCCTCCTTCTCCGCTCGCGCTTCCGGCGGATACAGGCCGATGGTTGAGTCCCAGTCGTGCCCGAGCAACACACGGTGACCCCACCCGGCATCAATCAGTGCCGCCACCGTTTGGGTCCTCTCCGTCCACGTGGGCACGTGGGAAGCCCACTGGGGGTACCTGTCCATCCCCAGCCACACTCCGGTCTCCAACAGCTCGACAAGGATACCCAGGTCGGTTGTGTCATTGCTATGACCGATACACACGCGGTCCAGGTCCACACCCTCTTCCTGAAACACCTCTACCTGCCGCAGACCGATTCGCTCGGGCGCCCACGTGTGGGTCATTATCGGCGATCCGGTCCGTATGGAGGCGCGGGAGACGGCTCTTAGCACGATCTCTTCTTGCGGCTTGATGCCGCCGGCGTCCGAAGCCGCCTTCAGTATCCCGGCCTTGATGCTCGT
This sequence comes from Dehalococcoidia bacterium, assembly GCA_963579975.1. Lineage (GTDB taxonomy): Bacteria > Chloroflexota > Dehalococcoidia > Lucifugimonadales > CAUZJF01 > CAUZJF01. The sequence goes on along the minus strand of CAUZJF010000136.1, from coordinate 1,882 downwards.
CCCATCGATTCCGTTCTCAATTTCCCTGGAGTAAATGTCGGCGATCTTGTTCGGGTCGGCGTCCCAGAAAAATCGGGGAACGTCGAGCCACGTTCCTGAGCACGCGACAATGTTGACCCCGGAGAGACGAGAGACCTCCTCTTGCAGCCGCACATCACGACCCTGGTCATGAGGCGCCATATCTATGATCGTGTGGACGCCTTCCTCTCGGGCTTGGGTGAGGTCGCGGACAGCTCTTTCGAGAGTCGCCTGGCGGTCGAGAAACTCCGGGAAGGTGTAGGGGAACCCTCCGGAGCCGACGGACACATGCTCGTGGCTGAGAGTGAATCCGAGCTCGGACGTGTCGATGGGCCCCAAGACTGTGTTCAGGGTCATAATGGGAGGAAGCCTCGTCTCTGAGCCGACCCGTCGGTGAACCGGAAACGGCGACGACATTCTACGCATATCACAAGCAGGTCTCTATAGGTCGGCCCCTGTATTCCTTGAAAGATGTGCCCCTCTCCGGCTATAAATACGCTGGCCCCATCTGGCCCCGAGGCAAAAGTTGCTAACGATCGAGAAACGCCACGCCGACGAGATGATCGCTCATGCTATAGCAGAAGACCCGAACGAATGCTGCGGAATCCTCGCCGGGGAAGGCGAGGACATCCGTCATCTGTACCGAATCACGAACACCGCGAAAAGTCCATTCTTTTACTTGATGGACCCTCAAGAGCACCTCAACGCAGACATGGATGCGGAACGGCGCGGATGGCAGCTGATCGCGTTCTACCACTCGCACACCCATTCATCCGCATACCCTTCACAGACCGATGTGAGAATGGCACTCCAGAGCGGCTACTTCGACTTCTACTATGTTTTGGTCTCGCTGGAGAGCAAGAAGGTCCCCCAGATCCGTGCGTTCAACATCGCCGAGACAGGCGAGATCGAAGAGCGCGAATTCCGGATCGAATGAAGCCGGGCCACTGGCTACGGCACCACGGCAGTTTGGCGAATCCGCATCGATCGCCGCGGCGTAGTAGCAGGTAGGCCCCCTCGGAGTGGCGGCGTCCGGTCAGACCCAGTTGTGAGGATAGATCTGGGACTAACTTGGCGCCGCTTTTTGTCGTTCTAAGGTCTAGAACGGCAAAGGAGGCGTCTATGAAGAGACTAAGCGCGGCAATATTCGTATTCGCCGTAGTGCTGCTCGTAGCCGCTGGAGCAGCGATGTGGACCAATTCGACTTGGGCGGCCGAACGGCCCCAGTCCTTGGCATCGACCGTCGAGAACCTGAAGCCGGGCGAGCCGGGCGACGAGACGGCCCCTTATGTGGGCATCCAAATTCAGACCCTGTCCGATGAGGAAGCCGAAGAACTAGATATCCACGGCGACGTGCGGGTGCTTGCCGTCGAAGTCGAGGGTCCGTCCAGCGGGCTGCTCGAACAGGGCGACGTGATTGTCTCGGTCGGCGGTGTGACCGTCACCAGTTCGAGGCAGGTGGTCCGGATCGTGAACGCGACCGAGGCCGGCGAGATACTGACGTTCACCGTCGTTCGGGATGGTGGAACACGGAACGTCGACGTCGAGGTCGGCGAACGCGAGGTCACAGTCCGACCGGGTTTCAAAGCACCGCTTGCTCCCATAGGCCAACTGCCCGGGCTGCTTCATAACCTTCACGACAGCGTCGCCAGGGCAGAGATCCTGGTTCGCACGGACGATGGATTCGAGACGTTGAGGGTCGTGGCGGGAACGGTCAGCAACCTGGACGTGGAGATTGGCACGTTCGACCTCAACCCCGAGGATGGCTCTTCGACGATCTCGTACCGGATCTCGGACGGCACTCTTGTTCTTACCGCGCACAATGACCTGGGTGGCCTGAACGACACCGACAGGACCTGGGTCG
>CAUZJF010000135.1:0-6352 GCA_963579975.1 Dehalococcoidia bacterium | reverse complement strand
GCCCTACCATGTCGTTGCGGCTAAGGACGAACCTACGCCACCACACCTCCTTGACGTTGCGCTTCAACTCGACGCCCAGGGGTCCGTAGTCCCACGTGCTGGCCAGGCCACCGTAGATCTCGCTGCTCTGGAACAGGAACCCGCGTCGCTTGCAAAGCGATACGATGGTGCTCAGGTCGACGGAAGGTGATGTCTCGGTCACGATGCCCTCAATAGATAGATTCGACCTTCAAGGTAGCAAAGTCGCAAGTCGCAAGTAAAGCAGATCTGTCGAAAGGGGTAGGGGCTTCCCACTCTCTGCCTCCCCTCTCCGCACGAGGGTGTCTCAGAAATTCCCTCTCCCGCAGAAGAAGAGGAGGTAAGGCAGCTCCTCTTCTGAGACAGACTCGCACGCGGAGAGGGACCGGGGATGTGGTCTACAGGAAAAGCGGCGCGAATACCAGCGCCACGATCGACATCAGCTTGATGAGAATGTTCAGCGAGGGCCCCGAGGTATCCTTGAACGGGTCTCCCACCGTGTCTCCAACCACCACGGCCGCGTGTTGGTCCGTGCCTTTTCCGCCGTGGTGACCGGCTTCGACGTATTTCTTGGCGTTGTCCCAGGCGCCACCGGCGTTGGCCATCATGATCGCCAGGAGGAACCCGGTCGCGATGGCGCCGATCAGCATCCCGCCCAACGCCTCGGGGCCCATGAGCGCGCCCACAACGATCGGCGCTATCACCGCCAGCAGGCCGGGGAGCACCATCTCCCGCATAGCGCCACGGGTGCTGATATCCACCGCCCGAGCGTAGTCGGCCCGCGCGGTGCCCTCCATCAGCCCCTCGATCTCCCTGAACTGGCGTCTCACCTCGGTGATCATCGAATTGGCAGCGCGGCCCACGGCCTGCATCGTAAGCGCCGCGAACAGGAACGGCATAACACTCCCGAGCAGCAACCCCATGAGCACCTTCGTGTCCCGCAGGTCGAAGACTTCGACCTTGGCGACCTGCGAATATGCGGCCATGAGTGCCAGCGCGGTCAGAACCGCCGACCCAATGGCGAACCCCTTGCCGGTGGCGGCTGTCGTGTTCCCCAGCGAGTCCAGCGCGTCTGTCCGCTCGCGTACCTCGGGGTCTAGATGCGCCTGCTCGGCAATGCCGCCCGCGTTGTCGGCTACGGGGCCGTAGGCGTCGGTCGCGAGGGTGATACCCAGGGTCGACAGCATACCGACGGCCGCCAGCGCGACGCCGTAGGTCCCCGCGATGTCGTTCGTGATCCACATCGCTATAACGACTACGATGGCTGGAATCACCGTGCTGATCATACCCAACCCGATGCCGGAAATAATCACCGTCGCAGGACCCGTCTCGGACTGGGCCGCTATATCCCTAGTGAATTTGAACTCGTAGGAGGTGTAGACCTCCGACGCCGTACCGATGATCTGGCCCGCCACCAGGCCTGTCAGAATGACCCAGAACAGCTCGAAGGGCAGCTCCAACATGAGGATCGCGCCCGCCGAGCCCGCCAGCACGAGGATTCCGGCGCCGAATATGCCCGTCCGCAGGGTCCACAGAAGGCGGCCCATCGTCGCCCCTTCAGGCGTGCGAACCAGGAACGTGCCCAGTATCGACGCGACGATGCCCAGGGCGGCCACGATAAGCGGCAGGACGAATATCTCCGCGTCGAAGCTGGCGCTCACGTCGGTACCCGTCAGGGCGGCAACCCCATTAAACGCATCGACGAGCCCGGAGTTGACCATCCCCTCGTCGAGCATGAACTTCGCGCCGACCACTGCGAGTGCTATGGTTGCGATGATCGATCCGACGTACGACTCGAAGAGGTCCGCGCCCATCCCCGCAACGTCGCCGACGTTATCTCCCACGTTGTCGGCCACCGTCGCCGGGTTGCGCGGGTCGTCCTCGGGAATACCGGCCTCTACCTTGCCCACCAGGTCGGCGCCGACGTCGGCGGCTTTCGTGTAGATCCCGCCGCCAACCCTCGCGAACAGCGCTATCGAAGAAGCCCCAAAGCCGAAGCCAGCGATTATGCTTATGTCCTGGAATATCCAGTAGACGGCCGTGACGCCGATCAGCCCGATGCCGACCACGGAGACGCCCATCACCGTCCCACTGTTGAAGGCTACCCGAAGGGCCGGGTTCAGTCCCTGCTGAGCCTTCACGACCGTCCGCGAATTTGCGCGAATCGCGATGCTCATGCCGATGAACCCCGCCAGTGCCGAGCCAATCGCGCCCGCAAGGTAGGCGATCGCGGTCGACGGTATCGTGCGATCGCCGCTGACGCGGTCGGTGTTCTCGACGACCTTGCCGGTCACGTCGTAGTCGATGAACGCGGCCAGGATGATGGCCATTATCCCAACGAAAATCGCGAGGAGTCTGTACTCTCGCGACAGGAAGGCCATCGCGCCCTCCTGAATGGCCTTACCAATGAACTGTATTTCCTCGCTGCCTTTGTCCTGCCGGAGAATATTCAGCGTCAATAGGAGCGCGAACACGAGGCCCACGACTCCTGCGGCTATGGCGAGGTAAAAGAACTCCAAATCTGCGCTCCATAAAAAAGCCTCCCCTGAGCGGGAAGACCTTCTAATGACTCAGGTCCATCTAACTAACTGCGACGCCGAAAAGCTACCATAGTCGCCTATGTCAGTCAAGAATCGCTTGGGGTGGATGGCCCTACGTCCACGCGCCCATGACGATTTCCGCCACCCCTGCTTCAACCTACGTAGAGGCGGGTCTCAGACCTGCCCTCATTCTGGGTAGACACCCAGTTCAACCCACCTCAGGTCCACCCTCGCCTCCTCGTCCCTTCAGCGCCTCCTGGTAAGCGGCCAGCTTCTGTTCGAACCGGTGCTGACGCAATGCCAGCGTGAGATCGCCCCGCGTGCGCTCGAGAACGCCCCGCGCCATGTCCGTCGTGCGCCGCAGGCCTCTGGTAACCGCGTCGGGGAAATCCATCGTGACCAGCACGCTGTACGCCTCATCCATCACGCCAAGCAGATCCTCGCAGCGCGACAGGTCGTCCTTCCGGAGCGAGTCGAGGATGAACCGCCGAAGCTCGCCGACCGCCTCCGCCAGCCCATTGAGGTAAGGCGCCGGGCCCACACCTAGGTCGTCCGGGCCGGGCAGGGGAGTCCCTTCGGCGAACGCCAGAGTGGCGCTGGCCTCCGCGTACTCCTTAACCGCGTCCTCCACATAGCCCGCGTAGTAGACGGCGGGATGGTCGACAAGGCGCTCGTCGACCTCTTTGGCCAGCGCCGCGACCTGCTTCAGCAGGCTCGTGGCAACATCGAACTCGCCCCGATGAGTTGCCCGTATCGAGTTCGCCGAGTTCCGCACGATCTCCCGCGAGAGACGCAGGGCCTCCTCGCGAGCCCGGTGGGTCTCGTCAAAGGACGCCCGGCACGACTCGGCAATCTCTTGGAGTGCAGTATAGCTGTCTTGAGGCATGTCTTCTCCAGTTTCTAGAACGTCGAGCCTTCCCGATGCTTAATCTGTCATCCCTCTGAAATAGAGTGTCCTATGGCTGGCTTTCTCCCCCTTCCCAACCTACCCTCCAAAGGGGACAGGGGTAAGACTCCGCCCTTTTTTCATCATTCATGGTGTCCGCGCAACGGGACATGGGGGAATGGTTTGAAAATAGACCTGACCGAGGGGCTTGCTGGCAAGGGCGCATCGCATGTGCCCTCATCCCGGCGTGGGTGGCGACGTTGGCAGACACACAGGTCTACCAACGTCGATCAAGACTACTTCGAAAACTGGCAGCTTTTCATCCTTTAGGGTGCCGGTGGCAACCGCCATAGACGATTCCGAGCGGAGCGAGGAATCTAAATGACGCACACTATTAATCGAGGCCTTCGCAAGAGGGCTTTTTTGTATTGTTGTCCGCCCAGGCCACGAGCCAGCCAGGAGGTAGGAACAGTAATTTCATCGATAGCCTGCGTCACGCGGTCAGCACCAATGGACGCCCTCGAGTGACGACGACCGTGTGCTCGAAGTGCGCGGAGATGGCCCCATCCGCGGTCTTTACCATCCAACCGTCCGTAGCCCCTTTCTGTCTACCGGACCCGGCTGAAATCACCGGCTCAATGGCTATGACGAGGCCGGGACTGAGAGTCTGATCGTCCCACGGGCTGGAGTAGTTGTGCACCTATGGCTCCTCGTGAATCGTTCGCCCGACGCCGTGCCCTCCAAAGTGCCGGCATCACGCTGAACTCCCGGAGTTCGACCTCGGACTGCACCGCCTTACCGATTCGGTTGATCGGCCGCCCAGCGCGAGCAGCATCGATTCCAAGCCGCAGTGCCGATCGGGCGCCGAATCTCTCGAACACGCCCGCGCAGACGTCATCCAGCTGTTGAGTAGTGACACCGGCGCGAACTTTCTTCTTCATCTCACGGAGGGCCAATCGCACGACTCGGCCAACGCGCGACATTCCTTCAAGTTCATCTCGTGTTCTGATTGTCACAGTTCCTCCGCGGGGTGGACTCTTAACCTCCTCCCCCTGAGGAGGAGGACTGATGAGGGCGAACTATCTCTCCGCCCTCCGCGCCACAACAACGAACTCCACACCTACATAATCCCGCTCATGTGTCCAGCTTCCCGGCGTAGCTCGCGGTTCGAGGAGCGCGCCACGGGAGAGGTCCTCGACCTGCTGAATCGACATACCTACCTCGATCAGTCCGTTGAAGATATCGTCCATGTAGTGTCGGAACTCGATCGCCCCGTCCTCGCGCCGGTTTGCTCTCTTTGAGTACGGCTACGTTACCCGATAGCCGCTCCCGTCCCAAGCCACGAAGTCAATCGCAGGCTGGCGCCAGTTCGAGCAGTACAGTCCGCCCGGTCTCAGTACCCTGGCAACCTCCCAGTACACATCCCTGGCATTGGGGACGTATACGACGGCTGTTCCGTAGATGATATCGAACTCCTCATCGTCGAACTCGGAAAGGTCGCGCATGTCCGTGTGGACCGTCTCGATCTCGAAGCCGTAGTGCGCGGCTGCCTGTCTATCGCCCTCAAGCTGCCCTTCGGCCAGATCGACGACGGTCACTCGCGCGCCGAGCACAGCACGTCCTTGCCCTCGACGTCACCAAGTATGCCGCGAGGCGACATCGCCGCCAGTGGGACGGGCACCAGCTCCAGTCCTCCCTTAGCGAATCGACGAACATTTTCAGGGTCCAGGTCCAACCAGAGAACCATGAATCCATTCCGCTCCCGCACCATTCTCTCCTAGTGCCGCTCGTTCGCCGTCGCGACCTCGTCTCGTGCTTTCATTTGTTAGACCTTGGGACCAGGCGGTCTCGAGCCGCCCTAGGCCCCTCAAAAGAGCCCTAGACCTGGTTCTTTGCGTTTATGATAGCTTCTGCCAACGCCTCCGCGGCCGACTTTGGGTCCAACGCCGTGGTGACCGCGCTTACCACGCACACGCAGTCGGCCCCGGCCCGCATAACCTCGGCCACGTTGTCGACATTGATCCCCCCAATGGCCACCACGGGCTGGTCCGCGACCTGCTTCACCCGGCCGATCATCTCGACGCCCACAACAGGCCTTTCGGCCTTGCCGACGCTGACCGTCGGGTAGATGGCGCCGACCGCCACGTAGTCCACTCCCAGGCTCAGGGAGTCGGCCACCTCGTCCATCGAGTTGTTCGACCTCCCGACGATCTGCCGGTGGTCCAACACTCGTCGCACCTCGCCCACCGGCATGTCGCTCTGGCCGACATGCAGCCCATGAGCTTCGCTTGCGAGCGCCGCCGCGGGTTCGTCATTCATGATGAACAGCGCGCCGTTATCGTCGCACAGGGCCTTAAGCTGTCGCGCCATCGATAGCACATCGACCGTCGCGTGGACCTTGTCCCTAAGCTGTATGACGCCGGCACCACCCTTGAGGGCCAAGCCCGCCACTTCGAGCACCGGCCGGCCGTTCGTCGCATCAGGGTCCACGATGACGTACAGCCCTCGTACACGCACCGCCGTCTCTGCCCGCAGGTCTCCGGCCACCCGTTGAACGGCCCTCGCCAGCACCCGCCGCGCGCGTTCGGTCCACTCCGCAGAAAGCGGCTGGTCGGCGACTCCGTTCGAGGCCTCCAGGACCGCCAGCGAGGCCTCCAGATGCCCAGCCATGTCCAGCGCCAGCCTTGCCGGGTCGTCGCTCAGCTTACTGTACGCGGCACGGCGAAGCCGATTTTCATCGTGGGACAGGTCTGCCGCTTCGGGAAGCGGCACGGACTGGCGCAGCATTCGGATGTCGGAGTGCAGGCCCAGGGGCGCCGTAACGAACGCCTCCAGGAGCCTCAGGTCCTCAATGATCGACTGCACCTGTACCGCCACGAACGGGTCCACGGCAAGATTCTAGCACGGC
>CAUZJF010000134.1:0-6354 GCA_963579975.1 Dehalococcoidia bacterium | reverse complement strand
TAGGGTCTCGCATCGAAGCGAGTATGCTAGGATATCCTACCCACCCCCGGAAGACGCCCTAGATAAGACCATGCCTCAAAACCAACAGCCGACCGCGGAGAGCGCCATAGCAACCGATTCTGGTCCGTCCGACTTCATACGGGCTATTATCGCCGACGACGTGAAGGCGAACAAACACGAGGGACGCGTCGGTACGCGTTTCCCGCCCGAGCCCAACGGCTACCTCCACCTCGGAAGCGCCAAGGCGATCTCCATCAACTTTGGCATCGCCGAGGAGTTCGGCGGCACCTGTAACCTGCGTCTCGACGACACCAACCCGATCAAGGAGAATGTCGAGTACGTCGAGTCCATCAAGGAAGACATTCGCTGGCTCGGATACGACTGGGAGGACCGTCTCTACTTCGCATCTGACTACTTCGACAAGCTGTACGAATTCGCCGTGAGGCTCATCAAATCGGGCAAGGCCTACGTTTGCGATCTGAATGCCGAGCAGATCAGGGAATACCGCGGGACCCTCACGGGACCCGGCCGGGAGAGCCCGAACCGCGGCCGGTCCGTCGAGGAGAACCTAGACTTTTTCGAACGCATGCGGGCCGGGGAGTTCGACGAGGGCTCACGGGTCCTTCGCGCCAAGATCGACATGGCGTCGGGCAACCTGAACATGCGGGACCCGGTCATCTACAGGATCCTGAAAACGCCTCACCACCGGACCGGCGACAAGTGGTGCATCTACCCGATGTACGATTTTGCGCAGGGCCAGGCGGACTCGATCGAAGGCGTTACCCACTCCCTGTGCTCCATTGAATTCGAAGACCACCGGCCGCTATACGACTGGCTCCTCGACAGTATTGGCATCTTCCACCCTCAGCAAATCGAGTTCGCAAAGCTCAATCTCAGTCAAACAGTCCTCGGCAAGCGGTACCTCATCCAGCTCGTGAACGAAGGGCACGTCGACGGTTGGGACGACCCGCGGATGCCGACGATCTCCGGGATGCGCCGGCGCGGCTACACGCCCGAGGCTATCCGCAATCTCTGCGAGAGCGTCGGAATCGCCAAGAGAAATTACACCGTCGACTTCGCAAGGCTGGAGCACGCGGTCCGTGAAGACCTGAACAAGCGGGCATTCCGAGTGATGGGCGTTCTCGACCCGCTGCGAGTGGTGATCGAGAACTACCCCGCAGGGGAAGTCGAAGAGCTAGACGCGACCAACAACCCCGAGGACCCGGGCTCCGGCACCCGCAAGGTCCCGTTTTCGCGCGAGCTTTACATCGAACGCGGCGACTTTCACGAGGAACCGCCACGCAAGTTCTTCCGGCTTGCACCGGGCAAGGAGGTCCGCCTCCGGTACGGCTACTTCATCACGTGCACGGACGTAGTCAAAGACGCGTCCGGAGCAATCACCGAGCTACGCTGCACATACGATCCGGAGACCCGTGGAGGGCAGGCGCCCGACGGACGCAAGGTCCGCGGCACGATCCACTGGGTGTCCTCGGCCCACTCCCTGCCCGCCGAGGTCCGCCTCTACGATCATCTCTTCACCACCCAGAAACCGGGCGCCGACGGCGAGGACTTCAGAGACAGCCTAAACTCCGAATCCCTGACAACCCTGACGGCCTGTCGGATCGAGCCCAGTCTCGCGAACGCGTCCCCTGGCACGCCCTACCAGTTCGAGCGGCAGGGGTACTTCTGCGCTGACCCGGACTCTGCGCCAGGCGCGCTTGTCTTCAACCGCACCATATCGTTGCGCGACTCGTGGGCCAAGATCGAGAAAAAGCCAGCCGCCGCTAGTTGACGCACCGGCGTATCGATGCGCCTTATTATCCTTCGCCCCGTTGATACAGTCCTCAGACGTAATTGAGATCGTTCGGTTGTTCGAGTCCAACGCCGTTGACGTTTGGTTGGCCGGTGGCTGGGGTGTGGACGCCCTTCTCGGAGAACAGCCACGCGAGCACGCAGACATCGATGTCGTTAACCGGCTGGAGCCAGGCACCATGGATATTGGATTTGCTCGATCCCCGTGGATTCACGTTGGAGGAGGGAGGTCCTCCAACGTGTTTTGTACTGTCACATACGGGGCAGGGAGATAGACTTCCATTCCGCAAGATTCGACGAGTCTGGAAATGGCATCTACAGGATGGAGAACGGTAGCGACTACATATTCCCCGCCGAGGCGTTCCGCGGTACTGGTCTAGTTGACGGAGTCCAGGGTCCCTGACTTTCGGCCGAGCAGCAGATCCGCGACCACACCGGCTACGAACTCCATGAAAGCGACTTCCAGGAAATGTACGCGCTCAACGAGCGGTTCGGCGTCGAATTATCTCCTGAGTACCGTCGCTAGACCAATCCGTCGCGCGCGTTGACCGCGCAGCGTCTCGAATACGACTCCTACTTCCAGTCGACCATCACCAGGTCATAGAGACTCAAGTGCGGAACCGTAAAGCTCACACTTGTCGAATCCTCGGTCGCCTCGAGCTTCTCCGATCCGTCGAAGTCGGGCGACGCCACGGTGACCTTGTCCACGGACTTGCCTTCGGGTCTTCGAAGCTCCACGGCGATCTCCGTCGCCGAGATCTTCGGATCATAGTTCAGGAGGTGAACCAGCGTCGTATCAGAGTCGGCCTTCTCGGCGATGTTGATCACGGTCGTGTTAGGCGCGTCCATCCGAATCTGGCGGTCGCCTTGTAGGGCATAGTCCATCGCGTCCTCGATCATCTCGCGGTTCGCCGGCAGCGCCTCCCGCCAGAACACCTCCTCCGGGTCGCCCGGCAGATAGACCGACAGTCCTCTGACAAGCTGGTTCTTCACGGCGCCGTCTGCCAGCTCGCCGTGGTGAAGCCCAAACACCTTCGCGAGAGCAAAATCATCTCTCATGCGGTTCTTTTCGTCGTAGAGCGAGGTCGCGTTGGTCGCGACGACAGCACCGCCGCCCTCCACGAATCTCTCAATGGCATCGGCCTGTTCGTCGCTCATGCAGGCTACGTTCGGCAGGACCAGGACGCGGTAGCCGTGGTCTTGCAGGACCTGTTTGTCGACTACTACGTTGAACGGGATGTGCAGCTCGACCAACGCCTGCGATATGCCCTGTATGCTCCTGGGCATCTGCCCGCTCTGGGCCGCTTGGTCCGGGTAGAACCAGTTAATCGTGGGGCCCGATACCAGGATCGCGACGTCGGCCGGCTCGGTAACGTCGTTGTAGTACTTTTCGTTGCGCTTCAGGAATGCGTAATACCGCTTGACCGCCGCTCGTTTGACGTCCTCCTGCTCCAATACGTTGGCGATCAGGTACTGGTACGAACCCCCGAAGGCGAAGGACTCGGCGATCCCGAGCATCGAGTGCTCAGGAGTGTAGACATTGTCAGGCGCGTGGGCCCGGGTGAATACGGGCTTGTTAGTCAACGCCGTCGCGTATTTCCAATCGACGGCGGCGTTGATCGGTCGCGGCAGCCCGCCCGCGATCTCGAGGCGCGGCTGAGTATTGCCTTCGAACAGCAGGATGTCGACTATGTCGGCGATCTCGTTCGTGGCCGAACCCTTGGCCCCACCTCCGCTGAACCATGGCGGGCACACGTTGGGGTAAACCACGATGTCCGGCTTCAGCTCTTTCGCGCAATCGACGATCATTCGGGTGACGGAGACCAGGCTCTCGTCTCTGAAGTCGATGAAGGCCTGCCACACCGGGTCGTCCCAGTCGGGCGTTGCCGGGAGAGCGCAAGGCCAACCCAGGGTCTTCTTTGTGTACGCCTTGAACTGTTCACCACAAGTGTCGCAGTAGCACGCCCAGGACTCGGCAAAGCCTTCATCCGTCGAGCCTGTAAGCTGTCTGGGGACGAAATGGTTATCGTAGAAAAGCCCGTCGACGCCGATATCAACCGCCTCCTTGATCATCTCCTTCAGAAAGCCCCGCCATCCGGCATTGTTCAGACACCCCATATACCTCTCAGGGTCCTTTCCATACAGGGCTGGGCTCCCGTCCTGATATATCATGATCCAGTCTTTCGACTCCGGCCGCTCGTGGAACATGGGCTTCCACTGTAGGCTTGTGGTCTTCATATAGGTGCTGACCTTGATACCCGCCTCGTGCGCTCTCTCGATGAAAGGCTTGATCACCTTCCACTTCCACCGCTCCCGCTCGCCCGTCGTACCAGTGAAACTGACAAGAGTCAGATTCGCCTCGATGTCCTTGGCCAGATCGATCAGCCGGTCGCCGTCCAGATTCTCGTACGCACTGGTCATGTAGCGGACCTTCCCGCGCTGGGCCCACGTCACTTGGTCTGGCATGCTGAACCTCCCTTTGATGTTCCCCGTCGTGTTTGTCAGAACGTCGATTGGAGACCTGCGGTCTCTACGCGTCCGCCGTTTTCGCAAAGTCGATTATATTGGTCGTGCGGCCTCGCAACAATCCCCTGAAGCCCCAGCTTGCGCAAATCGGGGTCGTCTGTCACGATATCCCTATGAAGGTCGGCGACTTCCAACTGGATGATTCAGCCCCGGAGATGCGGGAAACCCTCGCTTTCGCCATGCTCAGCCCATGGGTTGACGTCGGCAAGGTCGGGACCCTGGTGCTCAACAAGATCGAGGAGCATCTAGGTGCGTCCGAGCTGGGCAGACTTGCCCGGCCTGGCAAGTTCATTAACTTCACCGAGGTCCGTCCTACGATGCGACTGATCGAGGGCCGCCGCGTGCTGAACATACCCAACTCCGTGGTCAAGTACGCCCGCAACCCAAACGGTGAGCAGGACTGCATTTTCCTACACCTGCGTGAGCCACAGGCCATGGCAGAGGACTTCATCGATTCTGTCATCGCTCTGCTCAAGCATCTCAACGTGACCGAGTACTGCCGGATCGGCAGCATGTACGACTACGTGCCACACTCACGACCCTTGAAGATGACTGGGACCCTGAGCCCTGCCCATCAAGAGAAGGCGGCTGGCATCGTGACCATCGGGAAAAGCAACTACCAGGGGCCCACCAGCATAGTAAACGTCGTCAGCGACGCGCTGCCTGGGATGAACATCGAGTCGACGAGCCTGATGGTCCATCTACCGCACTACGCAACCATAGAAGAAGACTATGCCGGGGCGTCCAGGATCATGGACTCGATATGCGCGTTATATGGCTTCCCGGAATCGCTGACCGAATCGAAGCGCGGCGAGGAGCAGTACTTCCAGGTCAGCGCCGCCGTCGAGAGCAGTCCCGAGGCGAAGAAACACGTCACGAAGCTCGAAGCCGACTACGACCGTGAGTTGGAGTCCAAGCCGGAAGAGCCCGTGACCATGTCCCCCAGCCTCGAGAGTTTCCTCCAGGAGATGGGCGAACGCCTCGACAAAGCCGACGACTCTGAGTAGACCGACCCTTCCCGGCTTCAGCATAGACGCCTTCGAGATCTGGCTCAGCTACACTTCGCCCTGGCTTGTTTGTGCCGGACGCCTATCTCGAAACGATTCGAACTGGCAGGTTTGGAGGAAATCCTCATGAAACAGCTGACCATCCAACAATTCGAGAAGGCCGCAGAATTCGTTAAGTCCCAGGCGCGCCCATTGGACCAGGCCTTGTTCGCGTATCACTTCGAGGGCAGACAGGCAGGCAGGCGCTGTCATAGCTGAATTGAAGCGGTTCCAAAACGGCGATGGCGAGTCTGGCAACGCTCTGTAGCCAAGATATAAGACTAGCGGTGTCGTCTCCTATCGTTACCACCGTGGCGTTCCAGTATCTAAGGGACATAGGAGCCTCCGACTCCGATGACGTCGTTAGACGGGGCGTCAGCTACTTCGTCTCCACCTATGACGCCGAAAGAAAGGGCTGGAACCACCGTCTCAAACGAAGTCAACGACGCACCACATGCCCCCTGGTGGCAATACAACGAAGATGGCACCGCACTCGACCAGACCGGTTGGGGCAATCCCAGCGCCGAGATAGTCGGCTACCTCCACAAGTATTCGGGCCTCGTCCCGGCCGGTCTGCTATCAGAGGTAACCGAACAAGCCCAAAACAATGTCGAGGCCTTGCCTGATGCAATAGATACTTACTCCATGTTCTGCTTTCTAAGGATGCTGGATACGATACCCGAAACGATCAAAAGCCCTCTGTTAGGTAATCTGAAAACGTCGGCGCGGCTTGGACTGGATTCAGACCACAACTGGCCTGGCACGGGAGCGGAGCTACTTTGGTATGCACCGTCGCCCGACTCCTATCTGGCTGAAACAATGGCCGCCGAGATAGTGTCCCAACTGGACGAGGAGATAGCGAAGCAGGCCGATTATGGCGCTTGGTTCCCGTACTGGACGTGGGGTGGCCAGTACGAGGAGGCGTGGGCGACGACGGAGCGCGAGTGGAAGGGCTACCTGACCGTGCAGA
>CAUZJF010000133.1:0-6373 GCA_963579975.1 Dehalococcoidia bacterium | reverse complement strand
ACCTCGTGGAAGCTGCCGTCCAGTAGGGTGACCTGAACATCGACGACCGGATGCCCGCCCAGGGGGCCGGTTCCGAGGGCGTCCTTGACTCCCTTGCTGACCGCTGGAATGAAAGGGCGCGGAATCGCTCCTCCCCTGGTCTTGTCCTCGAACTTGAACCCTGAACCGCGCTGCAGAGGCTTGACCTCGAGGATTACGTGGGCATATTGGCCGTGGCCCCCTGTTTGACGGACAAAGCGCTCTTCGGCCTGCGCCGTCCTCGTCGGAGCCTCCCGATAGGCAACCCTTGGCTTTCCGACGTTTCCTTCGACCTTAAACTCTCTTTTGACACGATCGACGACTATCTCAAGATGGAGCTCGCCCATCCCAGACATAATCGTCTGCCCGACCTCCTCGTCGAATCTGATGCTGAGGGTGGGGTCCTCGCCAGCCATCTTGGACAACGCGTCCATCAGTCTTTCCTGGTCGACGCGGGTCTTCGGCTCGATCGCCACTGACATCACAGGGGCTGGGAACGTGATCGCCTCGAGTACGATCGGCTTCTTCTCGTCGCAGATCGTGTCCCCCGTCGATGCGGTCTTCATACCCACAACCGCCACGATCTCGCCGACCTTCATCTCCTCCAGGTCTTCCCGGTGCTGGGCGTGCATTCTGACGATTCGGCCGAGCCGCTCCCGCCTTCCCGTGGCAGAGTTGATTACCGATTGGCTCGTCTTTGCGAGCCCGGAATAAACGCGGAAATACACCAGCCTACCGATGAAGGGGTCGGTCACAGTCTTGAATGCCAGTGCACAGAAAGGCGCATCAAGACTCGGCTCACGGACCTCCTCTCGAGCGCCTTTGTCTACCTTCCCCACGGGGGGAAGCACGTCCAACGGCGAGGGGAGATAATCGCCGACAGCGTCCAGCAGCGGATGCACACCCTTGTTCTTCAGCGCGCTGCCGCACATGACCGGAACGAGTCGGTAGTCGACCGTTGCCTTTCGAAGTGCCGCTTTGATCTCTTCCTTGGTGATTTCTTGGCCTTCGAGATATTTGATAATCAGGTCGTCGTCGGTCTCGGCGATCTTCTCGACCATCAACTCCCGATAGTCGCGGAAGTCTTCGAGAAGCTCTTCGGGGACCGGACCCTCTGTCGGGACCTGCGCCGTATCACCCTCGTAGATGATGGCCTTCTCTTCAATCAAATCGACCACTCCGCGGAACGAGTCCTCGATTCCGATAGGGATTTGAATAGCCACCGGTCGGGCGCCCAGCCGGTGGGTAATACTGTCGATCGTTCGTTGAAAGTCTGCTCCAACTCTATCCATCTTGTTTACAAAGCATATTCGAGGCACATGGTAGCGGTCCGCTTGCCGCCAGACAGTCTCCGATTGAGGCTGAACGCCTGCCACCGCATCGAAAACCACGACCCCTCCATCAAGGATTCGAAGGCTCCGCTCCACTTCAGCAGTGAAGTCCACATGGCCCGGGGTATCGATCACATTGATCGTATATCCATGCCAGTTGCACATCGTAGCGGCCGACGTGATCGTGATTCCGCGCTCACGCTCTTGCGCCATCCAGTCCATCGACGTCGTACCCTCGTCGACCCCCCCGATCTTATAAATCCTGCCGGCGACAAAGAGCACCCGCTCGGTGACGGTCGTCTTCCCTGCGTCAATATGGGCGATAAAGCCAATATTGCGGGTTAGTTCCAAGTTTGCGTCGGGAGACATGGACGAACCATACGGCCGGGACCGGCTGAGTGTTTGGTTCACCACCGGTAGTGAACGAAGGCTCGATTCGCCTCGGCCATGCGGTGTATGTCTTCTTTTTTCTTCGCAGCTTCGCCCTGGCCTCGCGAGGCGTCGAGCAACTCCCGCGCGAGCCTTTCGGCCATCGGCATGCCCGATCGGGCCCTGGCTGCCTGCACCACCCAACGCATGGCGAGGGCGACCTGCCGGTCGCGGCGGACTTCCGTCGGTACCTGGTATGTCGCGCCACCGACCCGGCGAGATTTGACTTCAAGTTGTGGGGTCACGTTCCTGAGGGCCTGTTGGAAGACCTCGAGCCCCGGACGATGGGCCTGACCCTCAGCCTGGTTCAAGGCTTCGTACACGATCCGCTGCGCCACCGTCTGTTTGCCGTTCATCATTATCTTGTTGATAAACTTCGCGAGCTCGATGCTCCCATAGTTGGGATCGGGCCTTATCGTCCGTCGTACTGCTCTTCTACGTCGCGACAATCGAAGACTCCTAGCTCTTCTTGGTCCCGTACTTGCTTCGGCCTCGATTACGGTCTGAAACCCCGTCGCTGTCGAGGGCCCCTCGGATAATTGTATATCGGACGCCCGGTAGGTCCTTGACCCTCCCACCGCGGATGAGCACGACGGAGTGCTCCTGGAGGTTGTGTCCCTCTCCCGGGATGTAAGCATTGACTTCCATGCCGTTCGTCAGCCTGACCCTGGCTACCTTCCGTAGAGCCGAATTTGGCTTCCTTGGCGTCATGGTCCTCACCTGGATACAGACGCCCCGCTTCTGGGGTGATCCGGAGTCCCTGATGCTCCGGTTCTTCAGCGAGTTGAAGGAATACCGAAGCGCCGGAGCCTTGTCCTTCCGGTGCTTGGGCGGCCTGCCCTTGCGTACTAGCTGACTGGTCGTCGGCATTATATATTTCCTCCCGCAGTGAAGGGGGGCCTCTTCAGATACGGGCGAGGCGAATTTTTCCCGGCAGCCCCAAAAAGGGCGACAAACGGGAATTATAGTTGGCCCTACGAGGGATGTCAACAGCGATTAGGCTGGGTTTGTCCGTCCGGCGGAACCCCTCTGAGACAATGTTCTCTCGATAGGGGGTCACTCGCGAGGAAACTCGGCAAGAATCGGGAACTGACGGCATGCTCATCGAAAAGCGACTGAGAGTCAGGGTGGTGTTGACATACCATTTGACAACACGGTACTGTTGTTCGGAACATACGTACTTGCACAGGTCCGCGCCTGGAGGTTAACCGATGGACAAGAAGCCGTTGTCGGTCAAACAAGACTGCATTCTGGAATTCATAGAGGAGTTCCTTAGCGAAAATCACTACCCGCCGACGGTCCGAGACATACAGAACGGATGCGGCATCAGCTCGACCTCGGTAGTCGACTACAACCTGCGCATCCTACAGCGAGAGGGGTACCTGCGCCGTCAGGCAGACGTTTCGAGGGGCATCGAGCTGCTGGGCGCCAAGGCGAATGGAATCGGACGGAACTTCGTCCAGGTGCCGGTACTCGGCAGTATAGCCGCGGGCGAACCTCTTCACGTACCGCCCTCCGATTCCTGGCATACCGAGGAAGTGGACACCGTCGAGCTCCCCTCGTTCATGACCGGTGGTAGGCAGGAGGTCTTTGGAGTCAAGGTCAAAGGCGAGTCGATGATCGATGCTCTGGTCGCGGACGGGGACTTGGTAATAATGGAACCCGTCGAACGGCCCCAGAATGGCGACATGGTCGCGGCGTGGCTCGCCGACCGCAGCGAGGTTACGCTAAAGCACTTCTTCCTCAAGGACGGTATGGTTACCCTCCAGCCAGCCAACAGCGCAATAGAGCCGATAACCATTCCCGCGGAGAACGTCTCCGTTCAAGGCCGGGTAGTCGGGGTAGTCCGGACAGTCTAGCTGAGATAGCTGCACTGCAGGCTGGCGCATACCCTTGGAGTAACGGCTTTTCCACAGGTGGTGAATGATTCTGGACGTCGCTGGAGCGGTGCTCGCCACGGCCGTTGTCGCAGGGATCGTTTGGGCCTTCTACAAGTCCGATAGGTGGATTGCCCGGGCCTGGTACATGAAGAAATATCGAAGGTACCAGGCGAAACGTCGAAATAGCGGTAGCCGGGACGACGACGAGGGCGCCGAATAGAACCTGGACCGAACGGTCAGTCCAGCGCAACCTCGATCCGCTGAGGCTTTGAAGTGTGTTCCTCGCCGTGGATTTCGGCCACGGCGGCTACCATCCACTTGAGTTTCCCGCCTGAGGCATGCGGCGGAGGCTCGCGCTTTACAGACAGCCTTGCGGGGAACGTGGAGACCTTGCCCGCAGTCAGGTCGCGGTTCTCTATGAAGACTTGGCTGCTGTGAACGAGGCTTTCCTTGAACTCCTTGACGACCTGTTCGGAAACGACGTCGATAAGCTCTGCCTCCGTCCGTTTCAAGATGCCCGTCTTATATCGAATGGGTGTCTTTTTAGTGTAGCTTTCGGCGTAGCTTTCTTCGCAAATCAAGTCTACCCTGGCTTGTCGCAATGTCAGGTCCCGGCGCGGCGTTAGCTCAACAGTGACGTCGATGGACTCGCCAAGTTTGTGGGGCTTTTCGTTAAAGCTGAGACCGACCGTGATAGGGCGGCGAAGGTGGCGTATTAGTTGCCTGAGCATGTATGAACTCCAGCGAAGATTCGATAGGAAGGTGTGGACGTGCCCGTCGCCGGGTGGACGGGAATCAAGACATCAATGATATTGCAGTTCGGCGCTCGGAAGCTCGATTACCAGGATGGACTCGTGTCGTCGGCCTCATTGTTGGTGAGCCGTCGCTGGTCCCCGCCGTCGCGGTCCATTACGAACAGCTCGGCGTCGCCGTCGAGGTGAGACGCGAAGGCGATCCGACGGCCGTCCGGGGACCAGACAGGGTCCTGGTCAACTAGCTCGTTGTGAGTAAGCTGTTCGGTCTGAAGGTCGTCGACGGTCGTGACATAAATCTCGGGATTCCCGTTCTGCTCGGAGACATACAATAACCGCTTGCTGTCCGGGGACCAGGAAACGTCGTACTCGGGCTCTTCGTTCTCGGTGATCCTCTTCTGCTCCGTGCCGTCGGCGTTCATGACGTAGATTTCGGGATTTCCGTCACGATGCGACAGCACGGCGATCCTGCTGGAATCTGGAGACCAGATCGGACTCATGTCTGCGGTATCGGTGAGACGGAACTCGTTGACTCCATCCGGGTTCCGGGTATAGACCCCTCGACCGTCGCCTTCGCGGACGGCAAACACGACGGAGTCCCCATCTGCGGACCAACCGCCGACCTCATCGCCTGCCACGGAGGTCAACAGCATCGAGCTGGTGCCGTCGGCGTTGACCACGTGGACAGAAGCCGCACCTTCCAGCTCGACCACGTACGCCAGCCGGCTGCTATCCGGAGACCACCGATGGCTTCGGTGCAAGCCGGGGCCGGTGGTTACACGGGTACGGCCCGAGCCGTCCAGCCCAATGACCTCTATCGCGACGTCTGCGCCTGAGCCTGATTGGAAAGCGACCAGCCTGCCGTTGGGCGAGACTGCTGGCGCGTACTCATCCATCTGGCTCTTGGTGATGTTTTCCTCTTCGAGACCTTCGGGGTCCACTTTGTAAAGATCGAGGTTGCCGTCTCGGTTAGACGTGAAGACAAGCGGCGGCGCGTTCGGACTGCAGGCGAGCGCAGCCGCTAGCGACAGGACCAACAGAGGAAGTGCGCCGACCAACCGCCAACTACTCACGGTATTCGCCGGAGCGGCGGCCGGGTAGAAGTCAAGAGTCGGGCGGCTGTTGAGAAGAGAGTCATCCTTACAGTCAGGTCCATCTAGCGTTTCATCTGACCAGGCACAATCCTACAGGGATTTGCGACTTGGGCCAAGACCGAACACGGCCGGATTTCCCCGAATACTTGGTACCAGTCCGATGCCATGCTACGCAGGCAGCCGTGATGTAGACGCTTGAGTCTATACATAGTGGGTACCATCACCGTTGACATGGGACCAACCTGATTCCTAAGATAGCCAGGTAGCGAAATCCCGGCTTGTATTGCCAAAGCGGCGTCTTTTCGAGGCTGCCATGGCTTCGGCTCAAGAGGCTATACTCCTGGTGCGGGGCGGACCTGACGAGGGAAGCTCCATCGACCTCCGTGCGGGCATGCTCATCATCGGTCGAGCGCCTTTGAACGACATCGTACTCGACCAACCCGGTGTATCTCGCCAACATGCGGTTATCAGGGGGGACCCGGAGGGCTACTGGTTGGCGGACCTCGGCAGCCGCAACGGGACATACGTCAACGGCGAGAACGTTGGAGTGGAGCCCAGACGCCTAAGCAACTTCGACCGTGTAGAGCTCGGCGGCACCAACACAACAGTGCATTGGGTGTTCATGGAATCGCAGGCGACCGTTGACATTCCGAGGCCTGGAGCCACTTAGCTCGACCTCTTTGGCTAAACCTCAGGCCATGCTCTGCAGCCATGTGCTTGAAGAGCGAAAAGAGTCAGATGTCCAAGATATCGTGTCCTAACCTCGTGTTGAAAACCCTTCGCGAGATGCCCCCAATCCGCTGTCATTCCTCTGAAAATGGGGTGTCCGAGGGCTGGCTTTCTCCCTTCCCAACCTTCCACCAAAGGGG
>CAUZJF010000132.1:0-6401 GCA_963579975.1 Dehalococcoidia bacterium | reverse complement strand
GTTGATAACCTCTACGCGGCCAGCGCGGCCCGTAGCTTCTCGGCGACTATCACTTCGTCCCCGTCGTTGAGATTGTGAACCATAATAACGATCGTGTCGTCGTCCGAAGAGCCGAGCCGTATACGAGGGGTGCCGTCCGAAAGCTCTTGCACCACGTCCCGCGCGGTCTTGCCCAGCACCTCGGCGTCGATCACCACGTGGAGCCCGAGCGACCAGTACGAGTTGCTCGTGAACACCTCGGTCTTCTTCACCGAGGGAAGGTTGCTCACGCCGGCCTGGATGGCCTCGAACCGCTGCCCGTACCCGAGCAGGCGCTCCTCGTGGTCCATCGTCAACCAGGCGTCCAGCGCTGCTACCAGACCTACGATCTCCTGACGGTCTACCTTCATTCCTCGGCCCAACGGACGCGGCCCGATGAACCCGTGATTGGCGACGGCCTCGATCAGGTCTTTTTTGCCGCAGACGAAGCCCGTCGAGTGAGGGGAACCGAAATACTTGCCGCCGAAGCAGACCAGGTCGGCCGACTGAGCGTTTCGCCGGAAGTAGTCGAGAGGATAGACCTGCGCGGCGGCGTCGGCGATGACGGGCACGTCGCGGTCGTGGGCAACGCGGACCACGTCCTTCAGCGGCAAGGTGCCGCTCGCCCCGTCGCTCTTGATGAGGTACGCAACGGCCGCCGTGTCATGGCCGATGGCGTTCTCAAGGGCATCAAGTGTCGTGCCGTCATCGTCCCCGATCTCGACCAGCTTCCCTCCCGCGATGGTGTAGCTGCGGTCGTAGCCGTACCGGTGCTGTTTCTGGAGCACGACCTCGGTCTTCAGCCCGGTCGTGTCTGGAAGCTGGGCCATCTTGTCGGCGTCGTTGCCCGTCATGCACGCGGCCGTGCTGAGTACCAGCGCCGCGTAGCATCCGGACGTGGCGTAGGCAGCTTCGACCCCCAGCGTCTCGGCGATGAAATCGCCGGTCCTCTCGAGAAGCTCGCGCATCTCGACGAAGCCGACGTTGGCCTCCTCCATCGCCTGCCTAACCTCAGCGGACGGAAGAGAGCCACCCCAGGTCGTTGTGTTACTCGCGGCGTTGATTACAGGGCGGGCGCCGAGCTTCGTGTACACGTTGTCGAGAACCGTGCCCATGCCTTCCCCACTAGTCAGATTGCTGCCGATATCAGCGGTCGAGCTCAGAGCGACCCTTTGACCAGCTCAGGGTGATCAGTAAGATTGGTCCGCTCGTGGTGAGCCTGTCGAACCACGCCCTAAACCCCAAACCCCGTACTCCCTCTACCCCGCCGCGGCCGCTCCACGGTCCACCTCGTCGAAGATCGACTGATCCCAGTCGACCCACTCCAAGGTCCCGGAGGCCTCGATGCCGCGCATATAAGCGTCGATATACTCCTGCGACAGTGGCGCCTGTGCCGGGAACTCGGGACCCGCGTCCATGCCCAGGGCTCGGAGCCGGAGTCGCGACGTTGGTCCCTCGCCCACGCCGACCCAGTTCTGCTCTTCGGGGTTGACCACTTTGACGAAGGGGTCCAACCGCATCCTCGTCTCCATTTCGTCGAGCTCATCCCACTTTCCCTGCTGCCACAGATCCCATTTGTGCAGCGAGAGCCTCGGCGCGAGGTTTGCCTGGAAGTCGATAAAGCCCTTCATGCCGAGCCTCGGCCCCACGCTCATCACTCCGCCGTTGTCGATGAAGTTGAACTTGTCGGCGAACAACCTGAGCATGTTCACGTAGTGCTTGATGTCGAAGGACGACCACTTGATGCCGACCACGTTCTCGAGCTCCATAAAGCGTTCGAGAATGCTGGACCCGTACTCGAACCCCGCGCCTGGCATCGCCCACGGTGTGTTGTACGCCATGATTCCGACGTCGGCCTCGTCGTGTACATACTTGAAATGGCCGAACACGTCCTCTTCGGAGGGCCGCATGTACCGAGGAGGGGCGAACTGCAGGAAGTCGATCCCGACATCCGCAGCGTACCTCGCCTTCTTCGCCGCCCGCCTGGCGCTCAGCTCGAACACGCCGATGCACGTCGGCACCTTGCCCTCGACCGTCTCGACCAGAACGTCGGCCATCGCGCGCCACTCGTCGTCGTCCAGGAAGTACCCTTCGCCGAGGCCCCCCGCGATCATGAAGACAGCATTGCCTTCTTTCAGGCCCTGGTCCAGCAGCCACTTGATGTGCCTGCGCTGGCGGTGCAGTTGTAGATTGAATTTGTCGTCGTTGAACGTCGGCAGGGAGAGCACCACGCCCTGCAGCTTGTCTTTTCGTGAGGTCCCCATCAGATCTCCTTTTCGTGGGTCTTCTGTCCTTAACGCTTTCGAGAGGCACGCCGAGTGTAGCATAGGCGCACCGCGCCAACAAACGAACGGAGAGCGGGCTACACCATCAGGTCGCCGCCGTTGATATCGACAGCGGAGCCGGTAATATACGCCGCGCGGTCCGACGCGAGGAACGCGACAAGCTCTGCGACCTCCCTCGGCTCTCCGATCCGTGAGATCGGGAAGCTGTCCGCGTACGCTTTGATTCGTTCCTCGGCGATCGTCGAGCGCACCATTTCAGTGTCGACCAGGCCCGGGCAGATCGCGTTAACAGTAATTCCGTACCGGGCAACCTCTTTGGCCACCGCGCGCGTCAGGCCGAGCAAGCCGTGCTTCGCGGCCGTGTAGTGGGGGCCGCCCAGCGTGGAGACCGTCTTACCGGCGGTCGACGAGAAGTTCACGATGCGACCCCATCCCTCGCGCTGCATCGCAGGCAGGACCGCCCTCGTACAGAGATACGCCCCTTTCAAGCTCACATTGACGACGAGGTCCCACTCGTCCTCTTGGATGTCGATGATCGGCGTCGTACGGAGAACGCCGGCGTTGTTGACCAGGATGTGAATCGCCCCGTAGTGGCGTAGCGCGCCCTCGGCGATCTCGCGCACGTCGGCGGCCGATGACACGTCGCCTGCGATGGGAATGGCCTCGCCGCCACCGACCTTGATCTCGCCGGCGGCCCGCACTGCGGCATCGCCCCTGCTGTCATTAACGACCACCTGGGCGCCCGCGGTGGCCAGCCGCTCGGCCACCGCGCGCCCCATGCCCTGCCCCGCTCCCGTGACGATCGCTACTTTTCCAGCGAATTCCTTGGAATCAGTCATTCTTTGCACCTTGAAGTCAATACGGCCTGACCAAAACCTTGGACGGGGCCGAGGTTAGGTCTTTAGATAACCCCAACTTCCTTGCCCGCTTCCTCGAACACGTTCAACGCGTGGCCTAGCTGGTCTCGTCTGTGCGCCGCCGATAACTGGACTCTGATCCGCGCCTCGCCCCGGGGGACGACGGGGAAACTGAAAGCGACGACGAAAACGCCGCGATCATTGACGGCCTTCGCCATCTCGACGTTCTTCAACTCGTCCTTCAACATCACCGGAACGATGGGGTGTTTGCCGGGCAGAATTTCGAATCCCAGGCGCTCCATTCCGGCCCTGAAATACGCGGCGCTCTCCATCAGTGTCGTGCGCAGCTCAGGGCTCTCCTGGACAATCTCTAGAGCCTTGAGCGCACCCGTCACTATAGGGGGCGCCAGCGTGTTGGAGAAGAGATACGGCCTGGAACGCTGTCGCAGGTAGTCGACGATCTCCTGACGGCCCGTGGTAAATCCGCCCGATGCGCCGCCTAAAGCCTTGCCCATGGTGCTGGTCAGCACGTCGATTCGGCCCTCGACGCCTAGCTCGTCGGGCGTTCCTCGTCCGTTGGGGCCGAGGAATCCCGTCGCGTGGGAATCGTCGACCATGACCAGGGCGTCGTACCGTTCCGCCAGGTCGCATATCTCCGGGAGCGGGGCCAGGTCGCCTTGCATGCTGAAAACGCCGTCCGTCGCGATCATCCTGAACCGAGCCGATTCCGTCTCCTTCAACCTCGCCTCGAGATCCGCGACGTCAGCGTGCTTGAACACTTTACGTTGCGCCTTGCACAACCGAACGCCGTCGATGATGGAAGCGTGGTTCAGCGCATCGCTAATGATCGCGTCCTCTTCTCCTAGCAGAGTCTCGAACAGGCCCGTGTTGGCGTCGAAGCAAGAGGTGTAGAGTATCGTGTCCTCAGTGCCGAGCCACTCGCTCAGCCGCCGTTCGAGGGTCTTGTGAATATCCTGCGTCCCGCATATGAATCGGACGGACGCCATTCCGAAGCCGTATTCCTTCAGCCCGTTGACGACCGCTTGCTCGATCTCCGGGCTGTCCGCCAGGCCCAGGTAGTTGTTGGCGCAGAAGTTGATGGTCTCGCCCTCGGCAGTGTCCACAAGCGAGCCCTGCGGCGTCTTGATGATCTTCTCCCCCTTGAAGAGCCCACCGTCCCGGATACCCTGCATTTCCTCGTTGAGAAACGCTTTCATCTTCGTATAGGTCAAAGCTGTCTCCTAATGGGCTTCTCGACGTTTGGATAGGCTTTCGGCGGATTGGCGGGAGAGTACCTTCCGCCCGGGTGCCTGTCAATCGACGCCGGACAGACCGAGCAGGACTTCCTACCGATGGATCACATGGCCGCGCACGTTGGCGTCGGGCTCTTTGCGCTTTGCTTCGACATCCGATGCGACATCTGCGGCTCCCTTGGGTCGTATTATGATCTTCCCGGCTTCGCCCGAGGAGAGGAGTCGCATCGCCTCCTCGACATCTTCCAGATCCATCTCTCGCGTTATCAACGGCCTCAGGTCCACGACGCTACTCTCGAGCAGCCATCGCGTTTTGTACCACGTGTCGAATATGCGTCGGCCGTTCAGTGCCAGTACCGTGAGGTTTTTGAAGATCATGCTCTCGGCAACGTCGATACGCACGGGGCTCGATGGGATGCCGAACAGCGTGACACGGCCTCCGTTACGCACCCCTCGGAAGGCGGCGTCGATGGCAGACGGCGCACCGCTCATCTCCAGTAGAACATCGACCCCGAACCCACCATTGGCTGTGATAAGCCAGTCGGCGATGTCGCCGTCCGAACCCGAAGTCTTGGGGTTGAAGGTTTCGTCGGCGCCCATTTGTTTAGCCAGCGACAGCCTGTAGTCATTGATGTCGACGGCCATGACGCTCGAGGCGCCGGCGGCCTTCGCGATACCAGTGGAAAACAGCCCGATGGGCCCGCATCCCAGGACCCCGACGCTCTGCCCGGCCAGCTCATGGGCAAGCGTGGCGAATACGGCATTGCCGAAGGACTCCTGAAGGGTCGCGATTTCCGGCGGAAGCTTGTTCCGGTCGTTCTGCCAGATCACGCTTTCGGGAAGGGCCACGTACTCGGCAAAGCAGCCGTCCCGGTCGACTCCCAAGATGCGCGTCCTCGGGCACATGTGCGCCTGGCCCGTCCGGCACTGGAAGCACATCCCGCAAGTCACGTGACTCTCGGCTGAGACGTAATCTCCGACCGAGACGAGCCGAACGTCGCGGCCAACCTCCACAACGGTGCCGGCGAACTCGTGTCCCACGGTTAGAGGCGGATTGATCCGCTTCTGGCTCCACTCGTCCCACTCCCAGATGTGGAGATCGGTCCCGCAGATGCTGGCTGCCTCCACCGCGACCAGCACCTCGTCGGGCCCGACATCCGGAACCGGAACCTGTTCGACGACCAGCCCTGCGCGGGGGCCGGGCTTTCTTACTGCAACCATGGTGGTTTTCATGATTTACCCTTGTCGAAGATTGGGGTATCGCGAGGCCAGAAATGGGCAGGTCTCAGACCTGTCCCTACGACAGACGTGGACTAGCTTGGGACGAGGTACTTCCTCGGCATCTCGGCGCCAACGGTGTACTGTATCCTGCCGATCTTCACCATCTGGTAAATGTTCACCCTGAACTCCGGGTTGATACAGGTATGCATATAGGCGTCTCTCTCGGAGACGCCGTACTCGGTGACCATCCACTCCATCAGGTTGATGATCGCCGATTCGACGGCGTCCTCCAGCGGCCTGAAGGAATAGAGCGAGACGATCGAGTCGTCCTTCTCTAGCCGTACGAACGGAATCTTCTTGTTCTTGACGACCCGGCAGCTCATGACAAGCTCCGCCCGGGTCTCGTCCGCAGTGCCGTAGAACTCCGTGTCTCCCTGGCTGGCGTGAGCGTCGCCGGCGTACAGCAGCCCGCCTTCATGGTAGCAATTTAGGTAGACTCTCGTGCCCTCCTTGATGTCTCGTACGTCCAGGTTGCCGCCCCAGGGCCCCTGGCCTACGGCACTCGTCTCGACCTCGCGGTCGGGCGCCGTGCCGATCGTGCCGATCATAGGTTGCAGGTCCCACGTGATCCTGTCGTTAAACACGCCCTTGCCGTCGCGGGTCGTGCCGCTGGACCCAGGCAGGTGTTTGACGATGTGGACGAACGGGCCACGCAACGACTGCCATTTGTACGAGTCG
Organism: Dehalococcoidia bacterium; assembly: GCA_963579975.1. Taxonomy (GTDB): domain Bacteria; phylum Chloroflexota; class Dehalococcoidia; order Lucifugimonadales; family CAUZJF01; genus CAUZJF01. The sequence goes on along the minus strand of CAUZJF010000132.1, from coordinate 29 downwards.
CCGAGGGGATAGGCTCCGGGCCGCATGGA
>CAUZJF010000131.1:0-6423 GCA_963579975.1 Dehalococcoidia bacterium | reverse complement strand
CGGTCGGTCCGCTCAACGCGGTCTCAGGTAGCCTGGGACCTCCGGCTCGAGCTTTGACCTCAGGTTCTTGTATGCCGTCTCCATCGCCTGCTTGTCTCTCCGGGGCCAATCGAAGAGCTTGAACTTGATATACCCTATTGGCGAGAGTTCGCTGATCACGCGGTGTTCCAGCAATGCCCCGGCTCGTTCACCGCTCGTAGAGTATTCATGCGTATGCCGCCCGGTCTCATCATTCACCACGAAGCTAACCCTGCTGGGCGGGCTATACTCCGTTACCCGAATGTCGCCGTGGAATTCCTTGCCGCCGGACGATGCGACGGACCTGTACTCGCTTCCGACGGCCACGTCTCCTCCCGAAATAGCCTCCACCTTGAGGTCGGCTGCGGCCCACTCGCCGTGGCGAGTCAGGTCAGAGATGTATGCAAAAATGTCCTCGGGCGATGCCTTGACGAAGGTGCTGGTCACCGTTCCAGCCGTTGGCATTCGGGTCCCTCCTTACGTTTTCCTAACCTGTATCTGAGATTTGACGGCGCTCAGGGATGTCCCTGGGCTACGGGACGATCTCTCGTTCGGTCGTAAGCGCCTCCACGAGAAGGCCCAGGGCCATGTCAACCAGATCAAGCGTGGGCCCCCGATCACCAGAAGGCTGACCTGCCCCGGTTAGCCTACGAAGACCGTCTTGTCCGACGACTCCCACTTCCATCCATTGGAACTGACCGCCTCCGACGTGGAGTCAGGAAGATGGACCGTGCCGAAGACCTTCAACAGCGAAACGCGCGCACCACCGACCATTTCCAACTCCCCATTCCCCTGGCTACCGCGCAGCTACCGTCCATAGCTGCTGCCAATTGTACACAAGGGCAATCGATTGCGCCACCAAGTGCACAGAGCTACGTTGCCTCGGGGGTATCGTGCCCTGCAGGGACGTGGGGAGCCGGCAGCCCGGGCCGTGTTAGGGCGGAGAAGGGCCCAGTGGCGAGCGCGACGGTCCGCGAACCGGGCTATTCGACGGTGACGGACTTCGCCAGGTTACGCGGCTGGTCAACGTCACAGCCTCGGCGTACCGCAACGTGGTAGGCGAACAGCTGCAGCGGGACCGCCATCAGGATGGGCGTTAGCAACGGGGACGTATCGGGGATATAGACACCATCGTCCGCGGCCTCTGCGATAGCCGAGTCACCTTCAGTCGCGAACGCGATAACCCTACCGCCCCTGGCCTTGACCTCGTTGACGTTGCTGAGCATCTTCTCGTAGAGATCGTCCTTCGGTATCAGCGCAACGACGGGCATATCCTCGTCAATCAGAGAGATGGGGCCGTGCTTCATCTCCCCGGCCGGATAGCCCTCGGCGTGGATGTAGCTGATCTCCTTGAGCTTAAGCGCTCCTTCCATGGCGAGGGGATGGTTAATTCCGCGTCCCAGGTACAGGAAGTTCGAGTACTTGGAATACTTGTGGGAAAGAAGCTCGTGCTTGCGTTCGTCGGCTACCAGCTCGCCAAGCAGCTCAGGCAGCCGGGCCAGCTCGTTGACCAGCTCAGCCTTTCGGCTCTCCTGCAATACCCCGCGCTTGACTCCCAGATACAGCGCGAGCAGGAACAAGGCAGTCAGAGAGCAGACAAAGGTCTTGCTGGCCGCGACACCGACCTCCAGGCCGGCTCGAATCAAGATCGTCCCGTCGGCCAGGCGAGTCGTCTGGGTGCCCTCGTAGTTGCAGAGTGTTACCTGCGGCGCGCCTTTGGATGCCGCTTGCTCCATAGCGGCGAGCGTGTCGGCCGTCTCGCCGGACTGGCATACCGACACAACCAGGGTTCCCTTGTTCAGTACCGGGTCGCGGTACCTGAACTCGGATGAGTTATCGACCTCGGCGGAGATCCGCGCCAGCGATTCGATCCACACGCGCCCGACCATCGCGGCATGCCGGCTCGTTCCCATACCCAATAGCACGACCCGATCGATCGCCTGTATCTGCGCGTCCGTAAGCGGCAGGTCATCCATCACAACCGAGCCGGTCTCGAAGGAGACGCGGCCTCGCAGCGTGTCGAGTACTGCCTCCGGCTGCTCGTGAATTTCCTTTAGCATGAAGTGCTTGTATTCGCCCTTCGACGCGACTACTGCGTCGTCCGGCACCTGGATGGGCCGCTTGGCTATAGCCGAGCCATCGAGGTCGCTGAACCGGGATTGTGTACTCGTCGTAGAGACGAGCTCGCCACCAGCCAGATAGGTGACTTGCCTGGTATGAGGAATAAGAGCAGTCAGGTCACTGGCAAGGAACATCTCGTTCTTGCCATGGCCCACTACGATGCCGCCGGCGTTCCCTAGCCTGAACGCCACCAGCTTGCCGGGCTCCCCACTTGTTGCGACGGCAACGGCGTGGGCGCCTTTGACCCGCCGGGCTGTAGCTCTCGCCGCGTCCTCCAGCGACATACCGGCTCGAAGGAAGGTCTCGACCAGGTGGGGAATACATTCGCTGTCCGTCTGCGAAGAGAAGACGTGCCCAGCCACCTCCAGTTCCTCCCTCAATTCGAGGTAGTTCTCGACGATCCCGTTGTGGACCACCGCGACCGAATTGCCGCAGTCGGTGTGTGGATGTGCGTTGGAATCGGTCACCTGGCCGTGAGTGGCCCAACGTGTATGCCCGATGCCAACGGTCCCCTCCGGGAGGCCGTTGGCCAGCGCCGCATTCAGAACCGATAGCTTCCCTTGAGCCTTGCCGACAGTCAGCGAGCCATCAGCGCCCATCACGGCTATTCCGGCGCTATCGTAGCCCCGATATTCGAGCCTAGTCAGCCCATCCAGTAGGATCGGAGCGGCTTCTTGAGTACCCGTGTAGCCTATTATCCCGCACATAGCAGGTCCTCGCCTATCCTAGACGGTCGTCCCAACGCTAGACACACTGGAAACTGGTGGTTCATTTGTCTCACCTGCGTTACGTCCGTCTACCTCATGCTCTCAGAGACTGAACCTGGTTTTCAATGCCCAGCGCCAGCCGCCGCTTTGTCGGAAGCATCGATCGGGTATACCCCTCGATAGCTCGGCGGCAGTAGGGCCGCTATACGCTGCATGATCATCCCCGTCAGCGATTCGAGGACGGCGGAAGAGGGCTTGCCTTCGATCAGAGGGAGCGAGAAAGGTGTACCGATGTTGACCCTTATTCTCCCGGTCGGATTAAAGACCCTGGCGTAGCTCCCGAGGCGCTCGGTACCAGTAATCCCCACCGGCACCAGGGACGCCTGGGATTTCAAGGCGAGGCGGGCGACCCCTGGGTTGGCCTTCTTTAGGGCGGACGGGTTCCTGGTGCCCTCCGGGAAAAGGACGATCGCCTGATCGTGCTCGAGCTGGTCCAAGACCCACCGGTACACCTTCACGTCCCGGCGATGTCGGTCCAGCGGCGCCGCGCCATACTGGTGAAGGAGCCAGCCAGCCACCGGCAGCCTGAACAGTTCCTCTTTGGCCAGAAAACGGATTCTGCGGGGAAAGCTCGTCGACAGCAGGGAAGGGTCTAAATTGCTCTGATGGTTCGCCACGACTATAAGCGGCCCCATCGGAGGCACATTCTCAACGCCGGACACTCGCCAGTCGGCGAACACGCGGAGGGTGATGCTCTGGATGAAGTTCGCAACCGGGTTGACGATGTTCATAGCTACGGTGTCACCTGTCGCTCGCTTCCGTTTCAAGCCCGCTGCCGCCAATCGGACGTATCCCGTTCGTCTCTGCGATGCGTAGGATTTCGGCGGTCAATTCTGGGACGCTCATGTCGTCGGTGGCGATCACCACCGCGTCGTTGGCTGGACGAAGCGGACTCTGGTCGCGTTCCGAATCTATCTTATCACGGCGCCTAAGCTGGACCAGGACCTTCTCGTACGTGGTCGCGTCGTTCTCGGCTCGCGACTCCTCGTACCTGCGTCGAGCGCGGACCTCTACGGATGCCGTCAGAAACACCTTGACGGGCGCATCAGGCAGGACAACCGTCCCGATGTCCCGACCGACCATCACGATACCGCCGGCGCCGGCAATGGCCTGCTGCCTGGCAACCAGCGCGTGCCGGACTCCGGGCGCCTTGGAGACCAGCGAGACTCCCTGGTCGACTTGTGGATCGCGCAACTCGTCCGACACGTCGACGCCGTCCAGGAACAGCCGCTCACCGGATTGACTTGCCAGTTTTAGCTGTATCGAGCCAGCCATTTCCGTCAGTGCCGGTCCGTCATCGAAATCGATTCCGCGCTGCAGCGCGGCCAACGTCGCCGCCCGGTACATGGCTCCCGTGTCAAGAAACCGGAACCCCACTTTGTCGGCAACACTCCGTCCGGCCACGGTCTTGCCCGAGGCGACGGGGCCATCTATTGCGACACAGGTTGGCCTTGGCTTACCCATCGCCGACCTATCTGAATGCCTCGGCGGAGTCGTGAGGAACGAAGCCCAGGACCTCCCTGGTGTGCTCCATGTCGCGGAAGCCCCACTTGTTATTGGAGGTCGCTAGAAATATACCGTGCTTCAGGCCGTCAGGCGCTTCGATGCACCGGTGCAGAATATCGACGACGTCTCGATGACTCAGAAACACAGCAAACTCCCGCGGGCTGCGCGGACGGTTTTCGCGGGGCACCGCGCCGATCCTGACGCAGAGGATGGACATGCCATGCACGTCAGAGTAGGAACGGCCCAGCGCCTCGCCCCACACCTTGGAGGCGCCGTACTCATCGTTCGGGCGCACCGATTCGTGAGTGATCATCTGCCAGCGGTCCGGGACGTCTTCGTAGCGGCCTTCCGTGATGGCCTTGTACGGCTCAACTCGCTCCCAACCCTTGAGGGTGCTCCCGGAGCTGGCGAGCACCACCCTCTTGACGCCAGCCAGCCGCGCGGCTTCGAAGACGTTGCGCGTGCCAATCAGGTTCGCTGAGAGTGTCGCCTCCCAATGCGCCGACGACTGCGCGTAGGCCGCCAGATGCACGACGACTTCCTGTCCAGCGAAGGCCGGCGTGATGGCGTCGAGGTCCGCGATGTCGGCCTGGTAGCTTGTCACGCCGTCTATCGCGCGTCGGTTCAAGGCCGTGAGCTCGTATCCTCCCAACTCCTCGAGATGGGCCCGGAGCAGCCCGCCGATGAGTCCGCTCATGCCTGTGATCAATACTTTCTTCATATCAGGGTTCCGTTGAGTCTATCAGCTGACCGATTGGGCAGGATTTTCCATTCTGTCGTCCTGAGGTCCTACGATGAAGGACCAGGTGACGGGGTTGCAAGGGACTTCCAGCGGACCGCAGTCGCCGCTGAGGCTGGGTAACCACCCCTCCCCAGATTCTTCGCAGGGCTCAGAATGACAACGGGTGGATACATGCCATTTCTTACGAGTTAACCCGAATGGTTACCATCCCCAGGCGCAGATGCCTCTCGGCCCAAAATCAGCCGGCTGCCCAGCCTTCGTACACCCTTTCGAGCTCGCTCGTCTAGCACTCCCGCTTGTCGGTCGTATCCCGTCCAAGGCTCTCGGCAAGGCGAAAGAAACCGGCATCCGGTTGCCTTTGTCGTGGACGACCACTGCACTCAACATACCTCGGCCCGCTGCGGCCTCCTCCGTGGAGATCTCCCGAAGCAACTCGGCAAGCTCATGGGACTGCCGTTCTAGCTTGATGCTGTGGACCGCGCCCGCAGGCTCAGTGTATTCGATCGTCCTACGGTATATGGCCCGCTCGACCAGGATTCGGCGGATTTCATCCTTCGCAGGCTGCCAGTTCTCCTGTTTGAATCCTGGGGCGTTACCCATCGTAACGGTGACCAATTCGGCACTTGGGCGCTGGGTGTCTCGTCCGTCAAACTGCTAGCGTGGGTAGTGTAAATAACGAGAAGGGAAGCTAGACTCCAATCATGCATGGTTCAGAAAGGAGGGGACGGCCGCTTCACCGGCATGCTATCACACCAGCAGAATGGCGGGTGCTCGACCTGCTGCGAAGGGGACTAACGAACAAGCAGATTGCGGATCGTCTGGACATAAGCCCGGATGGAGTGAAGTTTCACATTTCGAATATGCTCGGGAAGCTCTATCTTGAAAGCAGATTCGAACTTGCCCACTGGACACGTAAAGGAGAAGGAATGATGAGGTTCAAATCGCACCGGTATCGCGGCCATGAAGATCTCGAGACGATGGTCGGCCTGATCGCAAAGTCGAGACGAGCGAATGGGCCAAAAATCTGCACCGACATCAGCCAAGGCTACTTCTACCTGGCCCACAGTGCCCCCTCGCCAAACCGCGTCAACCCGGACATCCGGCTCTGGACCAACGAATCCGATGAACCCGTAGGGTACGTTTGGTTCGACGCGACCTACTCGTCCCTGCAAGTCCACCCCTTGCATCTGGGAAGCGGCGTAGCAGTCGAGATGCTCGATTGGCTGGAAGATCAGCCCCGCGCCAGTTCGGGCGACGGGCAGTCGAAGC
>CAUZJF010000130.1:0-6440 GCA_963579975.1 Dehalococcoidia bacterium | reverse complement strand
AACAACCGGTAAATACAGAGTCGCCATCATCGGGGGCGGGAGGATGGGTACCCATCATGCGAGGGCCTATGCACTCCATCCGAAGACTGATATCGTCGCCGTAGCCGACAACGACGCCGAGAACCGCGAACTCTTCTCCAAGCGGTTCAGCGTCCCCGGCTACAACGACTACGGCGAGATGTTCGACAAGGAGGCCATCGACATCTCAGTAGCCGTACTGCCTGTCCGCGCCCATCCCGACGCGGTTGTCGCGTCGGCCGAAGCGGGCGTGAAAGGAGTCGCCTGTGAGAAGCCGATGACAGGCAAGCTGGCTGACGCCGACCGGATGGTCGAGGCGGCCGAATCGCGCGGCATCGTGTTTGGGGCTGGCGTCATTCCCAGGAACTATCCTGAGTACCAGAAAGCTGCCGACCTGCTCAGGGCCGGCGAGATCGGCGAAATCCAGAGTATCAACATCTACGACAAGAACGGCGAGGGAGGGTGCCATAGCGTCAACCTTGCCCGTCTATTCGCCGGGAACGCCGACGTCGAGTGGATCGTCGGTTGGGTCGAGGGGGACTCGTTCAGCGATTTCGAGGGAGACGAATACAGCCGGCGCGACGGGGACATCGGGTTCCAGGGCCTCGGTGGATACATCCGGTTCGCGAACGGCATCGAGTGCTTCAGTCACGTACGCCACGGGGTTAGGTCGCGCGTCGGCGAGCTCGGCAGAGGCATCGAGGTCATCGGTACCGAGGGCACGGTATTCAACGATAGCGCAGGCCTGCACCTGTTGAAGGCCTCCGAGAGCGGCGCTCTGGAGGAGGTCGAAGGCCTTTTTGGGGACACCCGCAAGGGCGAAAGGCAATACGACGAGGAGGGTTGGTCGGTCCCGACCCCTGGTATGACGGCCACGGTAGGGGCCATCGTCGAAGCGGTCGATACGGGTGAGCCGCCGAGGTTCAGCACTGGAGATGATCTCCGCAAGGCCCTCGAAATCTGTATCGCGATGAGGGAGTCACACCGGCAAGACCACAGCCCCGTCAAGCTGCCACTGGAAGACCGTGGCCTGGTGATGTACCCGATTTACCAGCGATGGAATTTCAAGAAAGAGGTGTTCGGTCGAGAGGAGTACATGGCGCAAATGGCCGTCCAGCATCCGGCCAGCGTTCAGCCGAGATCGTCGTAGAGATTGAAGAGGTCTCGAATAGCCCGGACGCGCGTCTCGCTCGTGTTGCGTTTCAGGGCGGTTGTCGGTTCGTGTAGCAGCCTGTTGACGATCGAGCGGGTCATGGCGTCGAGGATTTCCACGTCCTGAGACGATAGTCCGTTGAGCTTGGCGACCGCTCGCGCGAGTTCACGTTCACGAATACGGTCCGCCCGATTCCTGAGGGCCTTTACGACCGGCTCGGCCTCCAGTGCGTTCCACCACGCCATGAAGCGGGTTACTTCGGCTTCGACTATTTTCTGGGCGTCGGCGGCGGCCCGCTCGCGTCCTTTCAGGTTCTCCTCGGCGATGGCCGACAGGTCGTCGACGTTGTACAGGCTCACCCCGTTCAGCTCTCCGGCTGCCGGGTCCACGTTTCGCGGTACCGACAAGTCGAACAGGAAAACCGAGCGACGGCAGGTTCGTGTCGCGGATGCGATGGCGTCGGCCATCAGGACGTACTCAGGAGCTTCCGTCGCGGCAATGATGATGTCGGCTTCCACAAGCTCCGCGTCGATCTCGTCGAGCGGCACGGCCCTGCCGTTCAGGGCATCGGCGAGTTCCTCGGCCCGCTCCGGAGTACGGTTGGCGATAGCTAGGCCGGCTACACCTGTGGTCTGCAACGCCCGAGCGACGAGCCGGCCGGCCTCGCCCGCACCGATCAGCAATACTCGTCGACCGTCCAGGCTCCCGAGCACCTGTTGCGCGAGCCGCACGGCGGCGTAGCCGATAGATAGCGCGTTCCGGCCGACGTCGGTCTCCTCGCGGACCTTGCGCCCGGTTCGTAGGGCCGCGTGGAATAGTCGAGAGGCGGGACCTCCCACAGACTGATGCTCGGCGGCGGTGGAGAGGGCGTTTCTGACCTGGCCCAGGACCTCCGACTCGCCGACGATCATCGAGTCGAGCCCGGCGGCCACCTGAAAGAGGTGCCTCGCCGCCTCGGCGTCTACCTTGTCGTAGAGGTGAGGCGAAAGCTCGTCGACGTCGACGCCACGATAATCGGACAGGAACGCTCGGATCTCGTCGGATGCCCCGTTGAGGTCGTCGCCAACGGTATACACCTCGGTACGGTTGCACGTCGACAGCAGCACTCCTTGACCGACCCGCTCGGCCAGCAGGGGCAGCGCTTTGGGAAGCTCGGCATTAGAGAAAGATACCGTCTCCCTGATGGATACGGGAGCGGTCTTTTGGTTGAGTCCCGTGAGGTGGATATGCACTAAGCGCCTTTCGAAGGCATCTTGCCGTCATTTCGAACGGAGCGAGGAATTCCGGACCCTTGGACCATACGGCTGGCGGTGTCGCATGCACGGCCCAACCTTAGGTTGCTCGTCGGCTGGAGGTCTCCTTGGAATGGCGCTAACCCATCGGCTGACCGCTCGCATCGCCAACATGCGCAATGCACACGATCAGATAGAAGCAACCGGTGGAGCTAGAGGAACGGAGTCCCGAGTGCCGGGCCGGAGGTCAGACCCCAGCCGGAGACTTATAGTGGGTCCGAAGACAGCGCGTACAGATGTTCATGCGTTTCGGCTGTCCGTTGATGGTAATCGTAGCTTTGTGAACGTTGGCCGACCAGCGCCTTTTGGTGTGCCGGTTGGAATGGCTGACGTTGTTTCCTGATTGCGCCGCTTTAAGGCACATCTCGCATCTTGCCATGGTCTGCCTTTGACTGAATCTCGTAGTTTTAAGTAGAATCGGGGAACTGTCCGCCCCGCCGATTCACTCTTCTTCGCTTGTGAAGACAGTAATAAAGATACTATACCGCGTTCGTACTGGCAAATCCGATGGAACACCCAGACGCTAAGACCAGGCTTGACGGAGCCGACCTGCGCGGTATGTTCCGGGCGGCGTTGGACGTCCTCGAAGTCAACGTCGAGGCCATCAACGCTTTGAATGTGTTCCCTGTTCCCGACGGGGACACAGGAACGAACATGTTCCTGACCCTTCGTGACGTCACAGACCGGGTGGCCACGATCGAGAGCAACTCGGCCGACGAGGTCTCGTCAGCCATGGCGCAGGCGGCCCTGATGGGCGCCAGGGGCAACAGCGGCGTTATCCTTTCGCAGTTCTTCAAGGGTATGGCGATGGGTCTCGAGGGGGCTCCGGACTTCGGAGCGGAGGAGCTGGTCACGGCTTTCCGGGAGGCCCGGGAGAGATCGTACAAGGCCGTCGGCAACCCCGTAGAGGGGACGATGTTAACGGTGATCGATAGCGCCGCCGACGCCGCAGGAAAGGCGATCGGGCCGGGCGTATCTGTCGGAGACGTACTCGATGCCGCGAACGCCGCCGCCCGGGACTGTGTAGCCAGGACCCCAACGATGCTTCAGGTGTTGCGCGATGCCGGAGTCGTCGACGCAGGCGGCCAGGGCCTTTCGGTGATCCTCGACGGCGCCGCCAGCTACGTCAAAGGTGAAGCGCTGGAGCTGCGGCCGATCTCTCCGCCGGAGCCTGTCGGCCTGGACGGCGCCTCGGGCTCGGTCTCCATGTCGTTCGTCAAGGCCACCGAAGAAGAGATATATGGGTACTGCACGCAGTTCCTTGTCGAGGGGCAAGGTCTCGACGTCGACTCGATCCGGGAGAGGATGAGTTCGATGGCCCATTCGACCGCCGTCGTCGGCGACGAATCGATGGCCAACGTCCACGTCCACACGGACGATCCAGGTGCGATCGTGAGCTTCGCCGTATCCCAGGGCACACTGAGCAATGTCAAAATAGAAAACATGGACGCACAGCACGTCGAGTTCACGGCGGCCCGGCGAGGGGACGCCGAGGCGGAACGCGGGGCCGTCGCCGTCATCGCCGTCGCGCCGGGTCCGGGATTTGAAGCCGTTTTCGTCAATCTGGGCGCCGGCGTCGTTCGGGGCGGCGACACCATGAATCCCAGCGTCCAGGACATCGTCGGCACGATAGAGCGCGCCCCGTCAGAGAATGTGATCGTCCTCCCCAACAACGGAAACATCGTCCCGGCGGCGGTCCAGGCCCGAGAGACCTCTTCCAAAGAGGTGCGGGTGGTCCCGACTAAGACCGCGCCGCAGGGCATCGCCGCGATTCTGTCGTTTAACCCGGTGCGCGATGTCGACACGAACGCTGCCGAAATGGAGGAGGCGTCTAGCCTGGTGAAGACCGCCGCCGTGACCAGGGCCGTCCGAGCCGCCACGCTGAACGGCGTTGAAGTGGCCACCGGTCGCCTGATCGGCTTGCTGGAACGAGAGCTGGTGGTTGCCGGCGACGGCCTTTCGGACACGGTGCTGTCGACTCTGAATGAGGCTGACATCTCCGACGGTGACCTAGTCACGCTATACTGGGGCGATATAACGACGCTGGCCGAAGCCGAGCAGGTATCGCGTGACGTCACGCAGGCGTTTCCACACGCCGAAGTGGAGCTTGTCGAAGGCGGCCAGCCTCATTACCATTTCATCGTATCGATCGAGTAGGTCACCTTGGCGTATCGAGATTCTGAACGATCTCGCTTGAGGAGAGGGTTTTGTCCCATCCCCCTCTGGGGAAGGTTGGGAAGAAGGTGATCGTGCGGTCTAGGAGCAACACATGGCCGTAAAGGTAGTCACGGACAGCACATCCGATCTCGCGCCGGACCTTGCCGAAAGCCTCGGCATTACCGTCGTACCGTGCAACGTGCAGTTCGGGACCGAGTCCCTCAAGGACGGGGTCGACATCCTGGCGGACGAGTTCTACGAACGGCTCACTGTCGGACCAGTACACCCCACGACGTCTCAGCCTTCCCCAGGGGACTTTGTCGAGGTCTTCGACCGGCTGGGCGAAGAAGCCGACGGCATCGTCTCTGTACAAGTTTCCGCCAAACTGAGCGGTACCTATAACTCGGCGATTTGGGCCAAGGAGGAGACGACCGCGAAGTGCCCGATTGAGGTCGTCGACAGTGCCCAGGCCTGCCTCGCGCTCGGGCTCACCGTGATCGCGGCGGCGGAGGCCGCGAACAAGGGAGCCGACACAGAAACGGTGGCCAAGGCCGCGAGGAACGCGGCGCCCCGGTCACAGCTGTTCTTCCTGGTCAACACTCTGGAGTACCTGCAGAAGGGCGGCCGCATCGGCAAGGCGAGAGCGATGCTTGGCACCGTTCTAAACATCAAGCCGATACTGACAGTCCAGGGCGGGGAGGTGCACGAGCTGGCCAAGGCGAGGACGTTCAAGAAGGGAATAGCCAAGCTCAAAGAAGTCGCGGAGAGCTACGTGCCGCTGGAAGGGCTCTATGTCCTCCATACGACGACTCCCGAACTCGCTCAAGAGATAGCCGACGGCCTATCCGATCTAGTCCCTGACGGCAAGCGGCCTCTTGTCGGCCGAGCGGGTCCGACCATAGGCACCTATGTCGGACCCGGTGTCCTGGGGATCGCGCTGCTCAGCGCCGGCGACTGAGGTCGGGTATTCAGTCTGCGTTAGCTCCGGTCGCTTGGTTCATTAGCATTGGCGCAAGCGCTCGTAGTGCGTCATTCCGAAATGAGCAACGTGAATGAGGAATCTGTGGTCGCCGTCGCAGCAGCGACCGTTTGGGTGAGCAAGTCGCTCAGATTCCTCGCTCCGCTCGGGATGACATGTCGACACGACGACTGCCCTTACCAGAGGCTCGAAGCCTGGTTCCAGTAGTGCCACCAGATACGACCAAGATAGATTCCCTCGCCAGAATCCTTCAGCAAGAGGAAGAGGGCGGCTACCGGGACTCCACCGTAATCGGGGGCCTCGATAGGTTCCTGCTGCGGTGGGACTCGGAGCTCAAGCCGGTCCTGGGAGACATCACGTCGTATTCCATCCTTACGCCGCCGCAGCGAGAATTCTGGGCCAAGGAGGCCAACGACAAGATCGCCTCGTCGGACGGTCCGGTGAAGACCCGACGCTCGAAAGCCGCGGCACCCGCCCGGCCGCCTCGTCGGCAAGCCGCGAGGAAGGCCGCGCCTTTCCTCAGTCTTTCAGACAGCGTCGTCAAGCTGAAGGGTATTTCCAGACAAAACGTCCCCAAGCTCAAGAAGCTGGGCGCCGAGACCGTTGGGGATCTGGTCTACGACTTTCCGCACCGGCACAACGACTTCGCCGACATTCGTAGCGTCTCTGACCTGAAGCTGGGCGAAGACCAGACCGTCGTCGTCACCGTCTGGGAGGCTACCGAAACGCGTTCGGGCGCTCGTCGCAGCTCCACCCAAGCCGTCCTCGGCGACGAGACGGGCAACGTCCGGGCCATCTGGTTCAACCAGGGCTATCTTGCCAGGACATTCCGGCCGGGCAC
>CAUZJF010000129.1:0-6533 GCA_963579975.1 Dehalococcoidia bacterium | reverse complement strand
GTTTGAGATCAATCAGGCTCCCCGCCACAGTTACGGTGTGGGCCATGAGGTCGATTTCAAGGCCTTTTGTCTTGATCGGCTTCCCGCTCCCCTGCTGGGGCACAGCCGACCGACTACGTCTCAACAGGGCTCGGACCCGAGAGAGCAGTTCCCGCATGCTGAACGGCTTGACCACGTAGTCGTCGGCGCCGAGCTCTAGCCCAACCACTCGGTCCAACTCCTCTCCCTTGGCCGTTAGCATCAACACGGGCACGTTACTCTCTTTCCTGATGATACGACACAACTCCAGGCCGTCGAGCCTCGGGAGCATCACGTCGAGAATGATCAAGTCTGGACTGTCGCGACGCACGCTTTCCAGGCCAGCCTCGCCGTCCATAGCGACGTAGACCTCGTGTCCCTCTTTGTCGAGGTTATATCGGAGAGCCTCGACCAGGTTCTCTTCATCTTCGACGATGAGCACCAACGCGGCGGTCAAACTCGGTTCTCCGTAGCTGTATGATACCCGCCATTATAGAGTCTTTCGCCAGACCCGGAACGAGAGCATGATGTCACAGGACGCCTGCGGCCGGCCCGCCGACGCTGACAGCCGGAACGATGATGTCGATGCCCCCTCGTGATCGATCAAGTTCTTTAGCCAGCTCGCATCGGCGAAGTCGCACTACTCCGGTTTGATTTAGTCACAGCTTGAATCTACGATGCTGCCAGGATAAAAGGAGAGTGCAATGTACGTAGCAACCAGCGACCCAGGTAGTGACGAAGCCCGGTAGCTGCTCTCTCAGCTTGGTGTCGAGCACATAGTCTACGCGTTCCCACCCGGAGACCCGGCCGACTGGACGGCAGACCACCTGTCCCGGTACAGGGAGCATCTGGCTTCGTTCGGCCTCACGTTGGACTCCATCAATCTGCCACTGAAGGGCGTCCAGTATCCGAACATCATGCTAGGAAATAGCCCGGACCGCGATAGAGAAATCGAACTCATCAGCGACATTATCAAAGCGTGCGCGGAGGCGGGCATCCCGTGCGTCCGGTATGGCCTGAACCCGACTACTGGAGGGCTGGGCCGCACGGGGAGCTTCGTGGACCACGGGGGGGCGACCTCCGACGCCTTCAACTACGAGCAGGGACAGCATCAACCGCCTCACCCGGACGTTGGACGGGTCGACGCCGACACCATATGGGAGCGAATCGAGTACTTCGTTGAGCGGGTTGCGCCTGTCGACGAAGAATATGAGGTGAGGATGGCCCTCCATCCCATGGACCCTCCCCCACGCCCACAGCCCCCACGGTTTCAGAAAGGTTGACCGCCCTCTGGGCACAATTGAAGGCCTCAAGAGGTTCATCGAGCTGCACCCAAGTCCATATCACGGGGTGTTCTTCTGTCAGGGCACTATTTCCGAGATGCTGGAGCGGCCGGGCGAAGAAATCTACGACATCATTCGAGACTTCGGAAGCAGGAACAAGATATTCAACGTCGACTTCCGCAACATCAGCGGCGGCTTCCTGGACTTCCACGAGACCTTCATCGACGACGGAGACGTGGACATGCTCAAGGCCATACGGGTCTACAACGAGGTTGGCTACCAGTACGGCTACAACGCCTGACCATGTCCCCGAAACCGTGAACGGCGAATACGGAATGGCGGGACAAGCCTACAGCTTCGGCTACATCAAGGCCCTCATCGCCGCCGTCCGCGACGAGGGGTAGAGTAGATGCCGAGACGGACTTTGGCTGGTGCCGGTCTCGCGTGGCCCCAGTCGCTATATCGTCCCGTTCATGAATGCGAAGCGGGGTTTTTCAAATCCGTCTGAACTGTTGGGATTGCCCACAGCAGCCTGATACCCATCGCTGTTGGGGTCATCGAGTCGAACCGATCATCATTGGGCAACCGATCATCACGCGCGACTGTCCCATCTTCATCCCAGTGGACCACTGGGATGTTTTCGAGTTCCTCCCGTCCGCAGATCCATTCCTTGGCACCCGGACCAGATTGGCTCGAATTGGGTTGCTGAAATAAGGCGGTGTCATCGGACGAACCAGCGGACGGCGTAGCGTCTTTCCGCGTCGCGAAACTTGAGAGTGTACGGGTCGGCCAGACGTAGCGCAGCATGGCCGTCGGTACGAACGACCAGCCAACCAAAGTCCCAGCCCCCGGTGCTGTACTCCATCGGTATCACAGGACGGACTCGCACGAGAGGATCAGTCGCGCCGATGAAGAGCTTCTGATCAGTGTAGTAGTAGCACGAGTTAAGCTGGATGAACACCTCGTGGCAGGGCGAATCACCCTGTTCTTCGGCCAGGTCGTGGCACAGGTCGCCGATCCCGACCTTGACCTCGGCTCCGTTAGAGAAGGCGTGCGCCAGCGCGTCAATAGAGCCGGAGCTCACTGTCCCGTCCCGGTCGTGGGCCAGCACCTCTCGCCAGTTGTCGCATACCCAGAATCGGAACACGTCGAAGTCGTATACGAAGTTGTGGCTCGGCGCGTTGGTGTCCGCGTCCCAGCTACTGAACCGGTGGTACCTGGCCATCGGTGTGTCGTCGGGAACCGAGGTCAGGTCGGGGATTCCAGTGCTGGAGCGATCGTCGAGGTATGGCCGTGCAATTGCCTGCCTGCCATCCTCGTTGTACATAAAGAACGACATCGAGGGGGGTTGGCCGAAGCCGTCGGGCAGCTCGACGGGCTGGCGCATCGTCATGATTCCGGCGACCCACCGCTCATCGACCAGGTAGGTCGCCTTGAACTCAGCCACCTCACGGACGACCTCGGTGTCGTCCGATGCGGGGTCTATGTGTTCGTTGTGGCGGAACTCGGTGTAGATTCGCAGATCGGCGCCGCGACGGATAGCATCGCGAAGGGCGGATTGTCTGCCGGCGGTTATTGAGCGGCTGTCATCTAATTCAAGTGCACAGGTCCAGCGATCAGATCTATCGCGCCCGTTTTCGTTCATCTCAAACTCCCCCAGCTTGCCCGCGTCGCCAGTATAGCCCACGGGCATAAGACGTGGACGCCTGGGGCCTGGCGTTTTCCACGGGGCAAGCAGGTTTGGAGCGAGGCCACGAACCGGTGTCTTCATATCCTCCGAATATGACGGCGTCCGGGATGAGGAAGATTGTCCGGCTAACGGCCGAAACCCGGCGCCGAGGAGTTGTGTTATACTGGGCGCACCTCCGAGTATCACATCGCAACCTCGTTCCGCTTTCTGCGTTCTCTAACTTCACTGCTAGACTCGCAAGCGACGCTTGCCACGCGATCGGGAGAGTTTTATCAAAGGAGCGCCGCATGAATATATATGTGGGCAATCTAACGTTTGAGACCACCGACGAAAGCCTCCAAGTGGCCTTCACCGAATTCGGGGAAGTCACATCGGCGAGAGTCATAACCGACCGAGAGAGTGGCCGCTCGCGCGGCTTCGGTTTTGTCGAAATGCCCCAGAACGCCGAGGCGGAAGCCGCCATTCAGGGCATGAACGGCAAGGATGTCGGGGGGCGCAACCTGACCGTGAACGAGGCCCGTCCCAAAGAGGACAGAGGCGGCGGCGGCGGCGGCGGGCGCGGTTACGGTGGTGGTGGTGGCGGTGGCGGTGGCGGCTACGGCGGTGGTGGCGGGGGCCGCTACTAGACCGAACAGACCTTAGGTCCCAGGGCTGGCTGAAGTTATCTCGCCAGGTTGAAGCGGCTTCGGTTGTTGGTCACAGTAGCTAGCCTGGACCGTATAGATCAACGAAAGGGGCGGGCACGGTGCCTGCCCCTTTCCGTTTGCTCTCGCGGCGGACCAAATCGACCCAGAGACGGCCTCAAGCCCAGAGCTTTTTCTTGAAACTGGACCGTCAGAGGTGCATCCGACGAGACGACAGCTACAAATCTAAGGTTCGAATGGGGATTCGAGGGTTCGAGCCCCTCCCCATTGCCCCCTAGCAGGGTGTTGAAGAACTCTTGGAACGCGAGCCTGCTACATTGGGGGCATCTCGGTTCAGGAGGGCCCCATGCGTGGTGTGGCAATTCGGCAGGCGACGATGCTCACGGCAGTGACCCCGGATGCTCTGGTGCCGCAAGGCCATCCCATCCTACAGATTAAGCCGATGGTCGAAGCAGCCCTTGCCAAGCTCTCGCCGACCTTTGATCGGATGTACGCCGGGACGGGGCGTCCATCCATTCTTCCAGAGCACCTGCTGAAGGGGTACCTGTTCATTGTCCTGCTCTCGGTCCGAGGGGAACGGCAGTTCTGTGATCGGCTGCAATACGACCTTCTGTTCAAGTGGTTCCTGGACCTGAACATCATGGACCCCGCTTTTGACCGCTCCTTGTTCTTGGAGAACAAGGAGCGGCTGCTGGAACACGCCGTTGCGCGCGGGTTCTTCAACTGGCATCGTTGAGGAAGCTCGCCAGCGGCATCTCCTGTCGGAAGAGCACTTCACGGTGGACGGGACTCTGTTGGAAGCCTGGGCGTCGATGAAGAGCTTCCGTCCGAAGGATGGGAGACAGGACCCGCCGGCGGACGGCGGTCGCAAACCCGATGTGGACTTTCGAGGAGAGCATCGGATCAATGGCACCCACGCCTTAACGACAGACCCGGAGGCGGTGTTGGCCCAGAAGGGTCCGGGACGGGAGGCCAAGCTCTGCTTTGCGGGCCATGTCTTGATGGAGAATCGCCATGGATTGGTCGTCGACGTGCAGATCACACAGGCCACCGGGACGGCGGACCAGGATACGGCCCTGGATCTGCTGCAGGCGGTGCCAGGAAGCCGACATCTCACGGTGGGGGCGGACAAGGGGTACGACACTGCGGACTTTGTGCGGGAGTGCCGGGACATGGACATCACGCCTGATGTGGCGCACAAGCAGCGCTCGGCCATCGATGGGCGCACGACGCGCCATCAAGGGTGCCGGCGCAGTCAGCGAATACGGAAGCGGGTCGAGGAGATGTTTGGGTGGTTGAAGACTGTGGCGGGTGGGCGCAAGCTCCGATACCACGGCGTGGAAAAGAATCAGCTGTGGGCGGAGGTTGCCCTGGCAGGGTACAACTTCGTGCGCATGGCGAAGCTGGCCCAGGCCCCCGTCTGACCACACAGCTCCCAAGGCCCGGCAACGGGCTGGCGGGAAACCCACGACGCAATTTTCCCGCCCCGAACGCCACCACCCCACGCTGAATGACGACTCTTGGGCTTCACTCGACCCAGTTGATCACCCTCTCCTCGATAACACCCGCTTCTTCAACAGCTTGCTAGGCTATACTGCCCCAGAGGCAGGGTCATGCGAGGCGGACACTAGAGGCTAGGAGTTCCATGGGCGATTAGGTACGGTTGGGGGCGCATAGAAATATGTCCAACCCCTACCTCACAACAGCCTTATAAGCCTTAATAGCATCGTCGCTATCAACCATGTAGCTCTCCAGCAGATACCGTTCATACTTCCTGACAGGCCCCCTTTTGCCCTCAATGTCTGACACTGGTAGCCTTAGCTGCTACCAGACGTGCCTAAGCTCTAGACCCCTAGCCTATCCTGTTCCTAGAGGCGACGAAAACAGCAAGCGCAAATACTGGAAGGCGTTGTTGCGATCTAAAGGGACTGGAACGTCTCATATGGATTAAGTAATGAAGGTTATCGTGACAGGCTCGGCAGGCTTTATTGGCTCTGCTCTGGTGGAAAGTTTACAGATGGACGGCCATCAAGTGGTCAGGCTGGTTAGAGAAGAAGGGGCCGGCGGCGCGGACGCTGTATTCTGGAACCCGTTGACCGGGATTCCCGACACGTCGGCGTTGGAAGGGGCGGATGCCGTATTCCACCTGGCTGGCGAGAACATTGTGGACGGTCGCTGGACCGCAGAGAGAAAGCACCGCATCAGGAATAGCCGCGTCATCGGAACCCGTACCCTTGCAGCAGCGCTGTCGGAGCTGGAAAGCCGACCGGAAGTGATGGTCTGCGCCTCAGCAGTAGGCATCTACGGTGTCAATTCGGATGGCGCAGTTACGGAAGACTCCCCTTCCGGAGAGGACTGGCTCGCGCAAGTTTGTGTTGAATGGGAGTCCGCGACGGCTCCTGCGGAGGATGCCGATATCCGTATGGTCTTCATGAGAATGGGCATCGTCCTGCACCCCTCAGGCGGAATGCTGAAAAGGGTCCTCCTCCCTTTCCGCCTGGGCCTCGGAGGGAGGTTGGGCAGAGGCACCCAGCCCATGAGCTGGATAACCCTTCGGGATGCTGTCTCCGCCTTCCGGTTTGTTGCTGAGACCGACAGCCTCTCTGGTCCAGTAAACCTGTGCGCACCAGAGAATTCGACGAACATCGATTTTACTGTGGCGCTAGGCAAATCACTAGGAAGGCCCACGGTGCTCCCAGTCCCCCCCTTGGCGATCAAGCTTATATTTGGGACCGAACTGGCGTCGTCCATTCTCGGAGGTGTCTTCATGGACGTGGGCAAACTGCTGGATTCTGGCTTTACGTTCCAGGATCCCAATCTGGCGCAAGTTTCTCCGATGCTGCGCCAAGAATGAGTTCGAAATCGTGGTTGTCCATACTAAATACTCCAAGCTGCGGC
>CAUZJF010000128.1:0-6572 GCA_963579975.1 Dehalococcoidia bacterium | reverse complement strand
ATCGTGAATCACGCGGCGAAGATTCGGTACATGTCCAACGGGCAGATCAGTATTCCGTTGGTGATCCGTACGGTCACCGGTGGTGGTATGCGGCTTGGAGCCACTCACTCGCAGAGCCTTGAGGGCTGGTTCGCGTCCGTACCGGGTCTTAAAGTCGTGACGCCGTCAGACCCGTACGATGCACTCGGGCTGCTTCGAACGGCGATTGCCGACAACGACCCGGTAATATACGCTGAGCACGGTAGGCTTTACGCCGCCATTTCAGGCGAGGTACCCGACGACTACTACGACATTCCGCTAGGACAGGCGGCAATCAAGCGCGAGGGTTCGGACGTGACCCTGATCGCCTACTCCCGTATGGTCCACACCGCCATGGAGGCGGCCGAGCTCCTGGCGGGCAAGGGTGTCGAAGCCGAGGTAATAGACCTCAGAACGCTCCGTCCGTGGGACCGAGAGGCCGTGGTTGCCTCCGTCGAGAAGACTGGCCGAGCCGTTGTCGTCGAGGAGGCTTGGAGGACGGGTGGCTTCGCCGGAGAAGTGGCAAGCACGATTCAGGAAGAGGCGTTCGACTATCTGGACGGTCCTGTCGGCCGGGTCGGGGGCGAGGACGTGCCGACTCCCTACGCCGGTAGCATCGAGTCCGCCGCCTTCCCAGACGCGGGGCGTATAGTGAATGCGGTCGAGGAGCTATTTGGCACTTAGAATCGCGGCGGGCGCGACAGCAGGAGGTGAGAGCACTGGCTACTGAACTGAACATGCCGCAGATGGGCTACGACATGCGCGAGGGGACCGTCGTGCGCTGGCTGATGGCCGAAGGCGACGAGGTAAAGGTCGGCGACGCCGTCGCGGAAATCGAAACGGACAAGGCAGTCGTCGAGTTCGAGTCCACCGACGCCGGCGTACTGCGTAAGATACTGGTCCCCGAGGGGATGACGGCGGACGTAGGTACACCGATCGCGATAGTTGGCGCTCCAGACGAAGATATCGAGATTCCGGAGCCGGCCGAAGCTCCGTCGGACGACGGTGCGGCCCTGGACGAGTCCGGAAGCATACCGCTGCCGCCACCGGCGGCGACTCCCGCAGCCGCGCCGCCTCTGCCTACCTCGGGCGAAGTGCGGGCGTCTCCAGTTGCAAAGAGGCTCGCCTCTGAGCGGGGCATCGACCTCGCCAAGGTGCAGGGCACGGGCCCCGGAGGCCGAATCACCAGGCAGGACCTGCTTGACTACGCGCCGTCCGAGCCACCGGAGGCAGAGGCTCCCGTTGAGCCCGAACCCGGGCCAGCGCCGTCGGTCGCTGCCCCGGCTGCTGCGCCTGAACCGGCGAAGGCGCCGGAAGCGGCTCCTGCTCCCGCCGCCGGGGACAAGGTGTCGCTATCCCGCATGCGCCAGCAGATCGCCAGGGTTACCGTTAAGAGCAAGCAGGAGATACCCCATTTCTACGTCGCCTCCGACGTAGAAATGGCGAGGGCCATGGACCTCCGCAAACAGGTGAACTCGGACCTAGAGGACAGCGGAGTACGAGTAAGCGTTAACGATCTGATTATCAAGGCTTGTATTGGGGCGCTGACGAAGTACCCGAACTTCAACGCCTTCTTCGTTGACGACGGGATTCAGATTAACAAGACTATCAACGTTGGGATAGCCATCGCCGAGGAGGAGGGGCTGATAGTCCCCGCGATCATGGACTGCGGCGGCAAGAGCCTGGTCGAGATAGCTGCAGCCAGCAAGGACCTGATAGAGCGCTCCAAAGGCGGTACCCTACATCCTGAGGAGTACACCGGTGGCACCTTCGCCATCAGCAACCTCGGCATGTTCGACGTTTCGAGCTTCGTGGCCATCATTCAGCCACCGCAGTCGGCCGTGCTGGCCGTCGGCAGGGTTGAGAAGCGGCCCGTCGTACAGAACGGCAACGTGGCCGTCTCCCAGATGATGACGGCTACGCTCTCGGTTGACCACCGCGTCTCGGATGGCGCAGATGGCGCGCGCTTCGTGGCCGAAGTGAAGCGTCTGCTGGAGCATCCGATCAATCTGCTGGTCTAGTCGGTCAAAACGCTCAACGAGAAGCACCGCCAGTGCTTCCTGTATCTCACTACCCTTCTACTTGATGATATCGTGGAACTCGTCCTCGCGGAGTACCTCGAGTCCCAACACGTCCCTGTAGAACGTGAGAGACGCGTCCACGTTTTTTACGTTTAGGACCAGATGATCGAGGCCTACCACGCGCATTGTTCACCTCGCGGCCAGAACCAAGAAAAACGGGTTGTTCGTGCCAGGGAAACAGGCGCCTATTGGTCGAGGAGATACCTGACCAGGGTCCACCGCTCGTCTTCGGTGAGAAGCAGGCGGAATTCCGGCATCGGTGAGTTCGTCTCCAGGCCTCGGCTTATGAGGGCGTATCCTTGTCTCCCACCACCAGAGATGAAGGCGAATATCTCACCGTCGGTGGAGGACGCCTGAGTCAATGGGCCCATGAGATTAGCCGGTAGAGGGGCCACCGCCTGGTCTTTCATCAACGTTGCCATGGTGCTGTCCCCTGTCATGGTCTCTCCGTGGCATACCATGCAGTTGACCCTGAATAGCTCGGCTGCGCGAGCTGGGTCGTATGAGTCCCGTGCTGATTGCGGCACCTCGAGAGCCCGATATTCATCCAGAGAGGCATATCGCAGCTCTCTGCCGGTAACGGGTACCGCATCGGGGTGGGGGAGGAGCCTTGGCCCCTCTTGCGATTTGTACGAGGGCTGGTAGTGCATCTCGTTGAACATAAGGACAGCGTGTGACCCCGTCTTGGGCAGCGCTGGAAGCTTGAACCGTGCCAGACCGTAGATCTCTGCATCACCCGTCCGGATATTCCCGCAGGCGGCCACCAGGACCGACGCTGCAACCGCGACTAATACGGCACGCAATGTGTGCAGGCTTTTACCCCTTCCCCCGTCGGGGGAAGGTTGGGAAGGGGGCCTATGTAGTTGCAACAAACGGTTCATTGGTTATGTTGTTGTGAAAAATGTATCTGCCTGCCAGACATATACAATTCTTACTCCTGAGCCTCCCAGCCTCGTTTTATGTCCTCGGCCCCTGCCTCCTTCAAGACCTCCTCGGCGGCGCTCATTCGCTCCTCGGACGAGGTGACCGTGACACCGATGTACCCCTCGGTGATCCGGGTGTCGTAGGCGCCCATGAATACCCGGGGCAATCGCGACTCGAAGATAATCCCGAAGACCGTGAAGAGTATCGCCCCGAGCATCGTGCCTTCATACATGACGATCGCCATGGGTGGGATCGACAGAATAGGCTTGCCTCCGGTGACGACCGGAAAAGCCAGCTGAGTGCCGGTAGTCACAAGCAGGCCGACGATAAAACCGCACGCTGCTCCGACCAGCGGGAACCTGTAGAGCTTGTGGACCGGTTCCGCCTCGCCGAAGGTGCCCTCGGGGTACGGCGTGCCCGTGAGCACCTCGTACTCGCCCTCGGAGAAACCGGCTGCCTTGAGAGCGTCCATTGCATCCGCCGCCGGGTCCTCTTCCGAGAACACGCCGATGACGCTCCGCTGCGACAGCGCCTCAGTTAAAGATTGTGCCACTGTAATCCCCCTCTACTCACGGATCGATGCCGGTACGCTCCGCCGCCCGATCTTGACCTCGTCCCTGCCCACCATGGCTTCCTTGATGTCGAACAGTGGAATAAGCGGAAAGACCTTGGAGAACAGGAGCATTCCGAGCATCACCCAGGCGAACGTCGCGATAACCATCAATATTTCTATAGGACTGGGGTGGTACGAGCCCCAGTCGAACACCATCGGGGTCCGCCGGATTAGTGCGGGAATGATAATAAGGAACCGCTCAAGCCACATGCCGATGTTCACCATGATCGTCGTGATGAACATCCACCACAGGTTGCGGCGCACTCGCTTGAATAGCCAGAGGGGCACCGGTATGAAGAACGCGGTCAGGAGGAAGGTGATGAAAAGCGGCATGTAGGGCCACTGGAATATCTGCAATTCCCTCAGGGCGAGTTCCACACTCTCCAGCGTGTAGAGGGCGAAGACCCACTCGAGGAAGAAGAAGAAGAACCAGGTCGTCGCAACGATGATGAGCAGCTTTCCGATCGCGTCCAGATGGTCCGGGGTGATGTACTTGTCCCACTTCCATAGCCAGACCATCAGCACCATTACCGTGGCCACGGCGGACACGCCGGAGTGGATGGCCCCGATGATGAAGTAGGGTGCGAAAATGGTCGAGTGCCATCCTTCGACCCCTATCTGTACCGCAAAGTCCCACGACACGATACTGTGGACCGAAACGAAGACCGGCAAGACCAACGCGGAGAGCAGTATTCCGGCGACAGCTTGGAGCTTCCACTGCCTCGGACTTCCGCGCCAGCCAAGACACAAAACTGCGTAGATCCTCCGCCTGACCCCTTTGCTCCGGTCGCGAACGATGGCGAGGTCGGGCCAGAGGGCCACGAAGACAAACAACGAGCTGGCGATCAGGTACGTCGTAATCGCGCTCGGGTCCCATACGAAGGGAGACCGGATGTTGGGCCAGACTCCCCTCGCAAAATCCCATGGCAAAATCCACGGTGTCGGGAGGAACGCGCGCCACGGCCGGCCCTCGTGGACCAGCGGTGCGGCCAGCAGTGCGGACATCAACGAGAAGACCGTCAGTACCTCGGCCGCCCGGGTGATCGGCCGACGCCACTCCGCCTGGGTCAGCCGCAGAATCGCCGATATCATGATCCCGGCATGACTGATCCCGATCCAGAACACGAAGTTCACGAGGAAGATGCCCCAGAACACCGGGCGGTTCAGCCCGGTCACGCCGATGCCCTTGTTCACCATGTAGCCGAAGGCGCAGGCGCCGACCAGGAAGACGATTGTTAGCAGGCCGACCGCGATAACCCACCACCTGGGCGTCGTGAAAATGCTGATCAATAGATCGCGGTTGATCTGCTTCTGGTCGAGTTGTACGTGCTCCTGCATAGTGTCCTATTGCCTAGTCGTCAGCTTAGAAGAGTGCCTGAATCCTCAGTCCTTTTTCGCGAGAACCAGCACTTCCGTCCGATGGAAGGGCTTGTGCTGTTTGTAGAGCAACAGCTCTTTCTGCTCCCAGATATTGATGAGTGGGAAGATCCTGGAGGCCAGCATATAGAATAGGGCTATTCCCGCCAGCCCGCCGACCCAGATCATTATGTCCGGCAGACCGGGCAGCATGGTGTCGGGTATGTGCTCCAGAGCGCCATGCTTATCGAAGGCAGGATCACCGATGCCCTCGACCGAATAGGCCGATACATATAGACGCACTCGGTCCAGTAGCAGGCCGATCAGCACACCCATCGCAATGACTGTCGGGCCCCAGATGCTTTTGCGGAGCGGGTTCCAGATCATCGCGAATAGGGGAACCACAAACAGCAGTACGAACGCGGCCATGAAGGCCCACACGTAAGGACCGGTCATGATGAGGTCGAGGACCGCGCGCTCGTTAGGCTTGGCGCCGTACCAAAGTACGTTGAAGCTGGAGAACCAGAACCAGAACCACAGCAGCGAGAGGGCGAACAACAGCTTTCCGAGCGCCCAGAACTGGTCGAGGCCGATGTAGTCGCCGTATCCACCGAACTTGCGCAGGAGGAACATGCCGATCAGCGCGATCGCCACGCCGGCCTGAAGTGCGTTGTGGGCCTGAGTTGCCGGGTGGAGAGCATCTATCCACCCGGGGACGAGAGACATATGAAAATCCACGGCGATTAGGAAGTGGACGAAGACGAGCATCATGAAGTAGAAGGCGCCCAGCATTCCGAGGCGGTGGTACAGGATGTGCCACTGCCGCGAAGTTCCGTGCCACCCGTGCGACAACCAGGACACGAAGCGCTTCTTGCCTCCCGAGCTGTCCCTGATGGCGGCCAGGTCCGGGAGGGAGGAAACCCATAACATCATCAAACCAACCACGACCAGAGCCACCATCGCCGCGGTCGCTGCCACGTGGGGCGTGTAGGCCGGCCACCGTAGCTCTCCGAAAAACCAGAGGGTCCTCCGCCCGTCCTCCATGCTCGGTAGCACCCACACCAGCGGTATGAAGATGAGCAGGTTGAGTACGCCGACTGCGGCGAAAAGCTCTGCCGCGCGTGAGATAGGGCGGCGCCAGTGGCCCTTGGCCAGCCGGGGCGCTATCGCGACCATTGGCGCGGCCTGCGCCGAAGCGAGAATGAAGGCGAACAGCGCGGCGTGGTAGCCCCATGCGGATGCGTCGTCGACGCCGTCGGCAAGGCGTATTACGACGCCGCCGACACCCACGGCGAACAGGATCGCTAGAACAATTACCGCGCCTCTGAATCCACCGCTCGACCTCCCGTGTCGCTCAAGGAGGTCGCGGGTCACCGAGGCCGGAGTTTCTAGCGTCCCATGGCCGTTTTGGGATGCCCCATCATGCATGGAGGGGTTCCTTCGGCACGTGTTCTTTGTCTACCTTCTTCAAGTAGACGACGTTTGGCTCCGTACCAAGCTCACCCAGGAGGTGATAGCCACGTCCGCCTTCTGCCATCTCTTTCTTGCCAAGCTTCGACACCCTGCTGTCGGGGTCGTTA
>CAUZJF010000127.1:0-6576 GCA_963579975.1 Dehalococcoidia bacterium | reverse complement strand
TGATCATCTGGTCGTTGAGCATACTGCATGGGAGCAGGAATGGCTTGTCGGTTACCTGCAACTTGAGGGAGCCCGATTGTTCGTCCCAGGCGAATCTGCCGCTGACGCCCATCCCCGTCACGCTACCGCTGGGGCCCGGCGGAATGTCGATGCCGTTGCGCTGCAACTCGGTGCGAAAGCGTTCGAACACCGCGCTAGACACGCCATTGAAAGTGACGGGGGGACATCCTGCCATTGCCATACTCCTAACCAATCGGGCTGACCTTCGGGTGCGTGCTTCGTCGAACGCGTCTCCTAACGAACCCAAGACCGGACGAGGTCAGGCCAAGTGACTATTGCACAGCCGTCGGCCTGTGGCAAATGGCGCTCGGCAGAAGGAGCGTTCCACTGTTGCAGGCGCCTCTGGCCGGTGCTATATTTGTGCCCGAAGGCCCGTCCGCCTATGGCCGGGCCGCTGTGTTGTGAGGCGCATCGATGTGCGGCATTAGCGGAATCATCTATAAGAACGCACGGCAGAACGGCCAGGCCCCCGTCGGCCGTGACCTGGTGCGCATGCTGGACTCTCTCGCCCACCGCGGGCGGGACTCTAGCGGCGTCACCATCGCCGGTGAGGATTTCGACGGCGACTACATCGTGCGGATGTGGACCGACGACGAGGACCGGGCCGACGTAGTGCTGGCCCGCGCCGAGGAGGCAGCGACCCGCGCCGGTTGCGTCGTAACCGCAAGGCAGAGCTGGGGGGGGTACCTCAGGCTCATTGTGAATTTCGAGGGCGAAGTACGCGGCCTTGCTGAAGCGACAATCGCAACGGATGGTGTCGAGCTCCATAGCATCGGACGGGTTTCGGAGGTCGTCAAGGACGTGGGCACCGCCAGTGTGCTGGCCGAGAAGCACGGTGTCGGTGGGCTTCGGGGCACCCACGGCATCGGCCATGTCCGGATGGCGACGGAGAGCAAGGTCGATATCAGCCACGCTCACCCATTCTGGGCATACCCTTTCCCGGACGTAACGGTCGTGCACAACGGGCAGCTGACCAACTACCACAAGCTCAAGCGGCGCTACGAGGACCACGGCCATCGGTTCCAGACCGGGAACGATTCGGAGGTGATCGCGGTGTACCTGGCCGACAAGCTGGCCCGAGGTGACGCCCTCGACAAGGCGCTGGGCGACTCCCTTAACGACCTGGACGGAACGTTCACGTACGTCGTGTCCACCGAGGACGGACTGGGCTGTGCCAAAGACCAGTGGTCGGCGAAACCGCTGGTCACGATGGAGACCGACGAGGTGGTCGCGGTCGCGTCGGAGGAGGTGGCGCTGCGCAGCGTATTCTCCGAAGAGATCGACCGTGTCGAGCCTCAGCAGCGCGAGTTCATGACTTGGACACTCTAGACGCCGCCGAGCTGTCTCCCAGAGATCTGAATCGGCGTCTCAAGGAGCTTACCGCCAACGGCCGCGCCGAGGTCACAATTCTGAATCCTGGAGCGCGGCACAACCTAGCGGTCGGCATCCTGAAGCCGTGTACGGTCCAGTTCAAGGGCAGCGTCGGCTACTTCGCGGCGAGCATGATCGACGGCCCTGAGGTGACGATCGATGGTAACGCCGGCTGGGCCCTGGGCGAGAACATGATGGGCGGAAGGATCGTCCTGACAAAGGACGCCGGTGCGTCGTTGGCGGCGAGCATGCGGGGCGGTGAGGTGATCGTTGGGGGCAATGCCGGGGCGCGGGCCGGAATCTCGATGAAGGGCGGCACGCTTGTCATCGAGGGCAACTCCGGTTTCCTGACAGGTTTCATGATGCAGAAGGGACGTATCATCGTTTGCGGGGACATCGGGGAAGCGGTCGGGGACTCGATGTACGAAGGGACAATATATGTCGGTGGCAAGATAGGCTCTCTGGGGAACGATGCGAAGTTGGAGGAGGCGACGGAGGGCGAGCTCATCGAGATATGGTCGGTACTCGCGGACAACGGGATCGACAAGAAGCCTCGCTTCAGGAAGGTCGTTTCGCAAAAGAAGCTGTATCATTTCGACTCGCTGGAGCGGCTCGAGATGGCGGCTGTCTGAATGGAGTGCGAGTTGTACGGTGATTTGGTGATCTGGTTCGGAGCCCCCCCATTTCGACGGGCTCAGTGCAGGCTCTCAATTCTCCCCCATAGTGGGGGGAGGTTAGTCTGTCGGCGGGGTCAAGCGCCGTGGTAATGGACACGAGCCAGATATGGGCTCCTCACGTCATGGAGGACATCCACTCCAAGGCCGAGCTTGGCAGGTACCGGATACGAGGGTTCAGCACTTTTCAGAAGGTCACCCACTTCGACGACCTTACCTTCCTGTCGACCGGGCTGACGCGCTTTCCGCTGGAAGGATACAAGGAAAAGTGCAACACCCGGACCATCCTGGGAGTGCGCCATGCCGAGAACCCTCTGGTGCTGGACACGCCCGTCTACATAAGTGGCATGAGCTACGGCGCGCTGTCGGCCAATGCCAAGACGGCGTTGGGGAAAGCGGCGACGATGGTGGGCACCGCCTCATGTACCGGCGACGGCGGGATGCTGCAGTCCGAAAGGGATGCCTCCGACAAGCTGATATACCAGGTGCTGCCGAGCCGCTACGGATTCGACCCGCATCACCTGGTCCAGGCACAGGCTATCGAAATCGTGGTGGGGCAGGGGGCCAAGCCCGGTACCGGCGGGATGCTGATGGGGGTGAAAGTCCTTGACGAGATCGCCGAGATGCGCGACCTCCCGACGGGCATCGACCAGCGTAGCCCGGCCCGTCATCCCGACTGGCTCGGTCCGGACGACCTGGCTGTCAAGATCGAGCAGATCCGAGAGGCGACAGGCTGGAGTGTGCCGGTCCACGTGAAGCTGGGTGCATGCCGCGTCGACGATGACGTGAAGCTGGCAGCCAAGGCGGGCGCCGACGCTATCGTGATAGACAGTATGGTCGCGGGTACCGGCGCCTCGGCCGAGGTGCTACTGGACCATAGTGGCATACCGACGGTGCCGGCCATCGTCATGGCCCGGGAGGCCCTGCGCGAGCTGGGACTGTACGGCGAGGTTAGCCTTATCGCGTCGGGGGGTATTCGGAGCGGGGCGGACGCCGCCAAGGCGTTGGCGCTGGGCGCGGACGCGGTAGCAATCGGCATCGCGGCGCTGCTGGCGTTGAACTGCAACAAGGAGATCCCGGGAACCGATTTCGTCGGGGAGATCGGAGTACCAGCGGGCCAGTGCCGTCACTGTCACACGGGCAAGTGCCCGGTCGGAATCACGACGCAAGACCCCGAGCTCACGAAGCGCCTGGACCCGGACGAGGGCGCGGACCGTGTGGCGAATTTCATTAACTCTATGACTATGGAGCTGTCGTTGTTGACGCGCTCGTTGGGTAAGAGCGACGTCCATAGCCTGGAGCCGGAGGACCTGCGGGCCCTGACGATCGAGGCATCGGCCATGGCCCGTGTGCCTCTGGTGGGCACCAACAAGGTGTACTGAGGACCAATTCGACGCCCTACTTCTCACGGGGGGGGGGGGCAAGAGAGGGACCAATGGCGACACGCGAGGAAGTCCGTCGGCAGATGCAGAACGACGGCATCAAGTACTTGCTAGCCCAGTTCGTAGACCTGAACGGGTCGGCCAAGGTAAAGATGGTGCCCGCCTCGCACTTCGACGACGTGATCGACGGGGGCGCGGGTTTCGCGGGAGCCGCGGTCGCCGGGCTGGGCCAAGGGCCGCACTCCCACGACATGATGGCCCGCATCGACCTCGACACGTACAGTCCCGTCCCCTGGAGGGAAGGGGTGGCGCGTTTCGCCAGCGATCTTTTTGTGGACGACGAGCCTCACCCGTACTGCGCTCGCACGAACCTTAAACGTGTTCTCGGAGACGTGAGGGGGATGGGTTACGTCTTCTATGTCGGCATCGAGCCGGAGCACTTCCTGGTGACGAGGGACGAGGACGGGGCCATACGGGTATTCGACCCGAATGATATCGACAATCTGGCGAAGCCATGCTACGACTTCAAGGGCATGGCCAACGTGATGGACTATCTGCGCGACCTGATGGACGGCATGGCGAGCGTCGGATGGGACGTCTATCAGTCGGACCACGAGGACGCCAACGGGCAGTACGAGGTCAATTTCGTCTACAGCGATGCTCTGACGACGGCCGACCGCTACACCTTTTTCAAGATGATGACGAGCCAGTATGCACAGCGGTACGGCGCTATAGCAACACACATGGCCAAGCCTTTCGCCGACCGCACGGGCAGCGGAGGGCACATCCACTTCCACGTCGCCGACTCGGAGACGGACGACAATGTGTTTCTCGACGAAGACGACCCGCAAGGGCTCGGTCTGTCCGAGATGGCGTACCACTTCATCGGCGGGATATTCGATCACGCGCCCGCGCTGTGTGCCATCACGTCGCCGACGGTGAACTGCTACAAGCGGCTTCAGGTAGGCGCCGGGCTCTTGGGTGCGCGCTCCGGGTTTACGTGGACGCCGGCGTTCATATCGTACGGTGACAACAACCGAACGCAGATGATCAGAACCGCCGGCCCCGGACATCTGGAGGACCGGACGGTCTCTGCGGCTTGCAACCCTTACCTAGCGATGGCCGCTTACATCACGGCCGGGCTCGACGGTGTGGAGAGGAAACTGGACCCAGGCGAGGCGAACCTCGGGAACCTGTACGAACTTGGCCTCGACGAGATACAACGACGGGGAATCGGCATGCTGCCCCAGAGCCTCCCGGAGTCGCTGGAAGCCCTCCGTAAAGACGAGGTCATTCAAGGCGCGCTCGGAGTGATCTACGACGAGTTCATAGGCCTGAAGGAAGCGGAGTGGCGGTCCTATCACAGCGACATATCCCAATGGGAGATCGACCGCTATCTGACGATGTTTTAGCGTCGGCGCGGGATACAATCGCAAGCAATGATGTTCGACCAAGGAGGGAATCGTGACCGGCACTGACATAACCGGCCAGGTTGACACGGACTTCCTACAGGCGTTCGCCGACACCTGGAACCGCCACGACATCGACGCCATGATGAGCTTCATGGCCGACGGCTGCGTGTTCGACCTCTCTTCCGGGCCCGACGTCAACGGCAAGCGATTCGAGGGCGCCGAGCAGGTGCGTGCCGGTTACCAGGCGGTGCTGGACGCTTTCCCGGACGGCCGGTGGAGCATCACGACGCATTTCGTGAGCGGCGACCGCGGCGTGTCCCAGTGGGTCTTCACGGGCACAACGGCAGACGGGTCACAGATCGAGGTGAACGGATGCGACCTGTTTACGTTCCGCGAAGGGAAAATATCGGTGAAGGACTCGTACCGTAAACTTCGGACGGCAGGATAATTTCCCAACGTTTACCAGCAAGACGCATCAAGAGCGGGCTCACTAGATGGGCTTCCTGCTGAAGTGCCCGAACTGCGGCGACCGTAACGTCTATGAGTTCCGCTTTGGTGGCGAGGTGACGGCCCGCCCGAAGCCTGAGGCCTCCACCGAGAAATGGATGTCCTACTTCTACGACCGACGTAACGTCGCCGGCGATCAGCACGAGTGGTGGTACCACACGCTGGGGTGCCGCAAGTGGTTCCAGGCCGTGCGCGATACCGTAACGAACCGGGTCCATGAGACCGGTTGGCCCGAGGAACCCCACGTATAGATGGATATCTCGTCAGTCCCGGGCCGTATGGACGCCCGGCCGACCCAGGTAATAGACCGCTCCAGGGTCGTCGAGTTCCAGTTCAACGGGCGCAGGATACAGGCGTACGAGGGCGACACGGTCTCTTCGGCGCTTTACGCCTCGGGCGTACGTATCCACAGCCGCAGCTTCAAGTATCACCGTCCTCGCGGTCTACTTTGCGTCGCCGGGCGGTGTCCCAACTGCCTGATGACCGTCGACGAGGTGCCGAACGTTCGCGCGTGTGTCGAGCCGGTGCGCGAAGGAATCTCGGTGCGCCATCAGAACGCGTGGCCCTCCCTTGACCATGACATTCTCGCGGTCATCGACAAGCTCGACAGGGTGCTTCCCGTAGGCTTCTACTACAAGACTTTTCACACACCGAAGCTGTTCTGGGACGTCGCAAGGCCGATCATGCGCCGTGTCGCCGGCCTCGGGTCGGTGCCAGATGCGGCATTGCCCGAGGTGCACCTATCGCACGAGCATCGCCATGCCGACGTCGCGGTGGTGGGGGGCGGTGCCGCAGGCATGTCCGCGGCGATTGTCGCTGCAGGCGCCGGTGCCCGAGTAACTCTCATTGACGACCAGCCGACCTTGGGTGGCTATCTGCAGACCGACCCAAGGACGCGTGTCGGCTTGCCCGACATGCCGCCGACGCCCGGTCACCAAGTCGCGGGACGTTTGGCGGAAGAGGTCGCGGCCAGCGGTAATGTGGACGTGCTATCAGGCGCCACGGCTTTCGGGCACTACGAAGGAAACCTCATCGGCATCGACAGCGGCGATGGGATGGTCAAGGTCCGAGCCAAGCAAGTCGTCTATGCGACAGGGTCGTACGAGGTGCCGCTTGCGTTCGACCGAAACGACCTTCCCGGAGTGATGCTCAGCACGGGGGCACAACGAC
>CAUZJF010000126.1:0-6578 GCA_963579975.1 Dehalococcoidia bacterium | reverse complement strand
GTAGCTGCGCAACAACGCCAGGTGCTCCACTATAAAATCTCTGCGCTGTCAGCGCCCTCCGTCCGACAAACAACTTATCACCCGTTTGTGGTGAGCAACCCTACGCCCGCAAAGCGGACTGAACATAGGAAAGTAACTGGCTCGCCTTCATGCGTAGGGGCCTTCGTCCTCTTGAACGGCCGTAGGGGCGCATGCAATGCGCCCCTACGGCCGTTCAAGAGCGGATCAACTGAATGTTAGACGAATCCGGAGCTAGTTCCGGAGCCGACAGGATCTAGCCGGAGACCATCGCCTGCTTCGCCTCGGGATGCTGTTCATCGGAATGCGTAAGGAGGCCGGTCATAGGTCCAGCAGTCAACTGGAGCAACTTGCACCGTTCCTCGTTCGGGTCATTGGCTTGCGCGTCGCGTTATGGAATACGGGCTTGCCCAAAACGCAATTGCAGCAGCTCAGGGTATTCGCTCAGGCTCCAAAACGCCGTCTCTTGCGGCATGGCCACGGAGCGGCGCAGAATCGGCGGCACCGAGTACGGCGATTCGGGTGGCATCGATAACGGCGGTCTCTTGTAGGAGAAAAACCGCCTCGAGGGCGTGCCACTCTCCCTAGTTAGCTGCTGCTATCTCTCTTGGGTTGCTGTCGGCGGGCTCTCTCATGCTCGTCGGGCTGTTCTTGAGGCGGGGCCTATATAATGCCCTGACGTGTGCCAGGCCCCCCGGGTCTGGTTCGAGGTGAGAGAGGTGAGTCAGCGGGGCGATTGGAGACGTCATCGATTCGATGACGGGGTCCGCGTTCGCGACGCCGGAGCGACGGTACCGAGAGCTCTGGGGTTCCTCCGGCCGTACCTGGGACTGGTCGTCCTGATCCTATTGTGCCTGATCGGGAGCGCGGCGCTCGTCGCGATTCCGCCCCTTCTGATACGCGAGTTGATCGACGAGGCCATACCTCATGGGGACCGCGGCTTCCTGAACCTGCTCGTGCTGAGCATGATCGGGATCTACGTCGGAAATGGACTCATTGGAGTCTTCCAGAACTACCTCAACACGTCGGTCTCGCAGCGCATCATGTTCGACATTCGCAATCAGCTCTACGACCAGGTTCAGGGGCTCTCACTACGGTTCTTCACCGCGAGCCACACAGGCGAGATCATGTCCCGGCTGACCGAAGATGTCAGCGGAATCCAGAACGTTGTTGCCGGCTCGTTGATCTCGATCGCCAACAACATCTTCATCCTGGTAATCACCTTGGCGGTGATCTTTCTGCTCGACTGGAGGCTGGCTCTTCTAAGCGTGATGCTGCTACCGCTCTTCATTTTGCCGACCCGGCTTGTCGGCCGCGTTCGCCGCAGACTTCGTAGAGAGACCCACCAGGAACGCGCCCGCATGAACACCATCATGCAAGAGACGCTGAACATAAGTGGGTACCTTCTCATGAAGCTATACAACCGGGAGAAATTCGAAGCAGCCCGCCTGCGGGAGAGTAACCGCAAAGTGATGGACCTTGAGATCCATTCGGCCCTCGTAGGTCGGTGGTTCTTCATGCTGATGGGCCTGTTTTCTCTCGTGGGTCCTGCCCTTATCTACTGGTGGGGCGGCCACCAGGTGATAAGCCAGAGCCTAACCATCGGCACCGTCATCGCCTTCGTCGCATATCTGACCAGGCTCTACGGGCCGGCCAGCTCCCTTGCCACCGTGTACGTGGACGTACAGGCTGCCCTTGCCCTGTTCGAGCGGATCTTCGACTACCTGGATACCGAACCCGAAGTTGTTGAACCGCCGGACGGCGTCGAGCTGTCTCAAGCGAAAGGGCAACTCCAGTTCGAAAACGTCAGCTTCGAATATGTGCGTTCACGTCGTGCTCTCGACAAGGTTTCTTTCACCGTTGAACCGGGTCAGATGGCCGCTCTCGTCGGACCCAGCGGCGCCGGCAAGACGACTATCACCTATCTGCTGCCGCGTTTTTACGACCCTACTGAGGGAACGGTGCGTCTCGACGGACACGATCTGCGGCGTCTGAGCCTGGACTCCTTGCGCTCTCAGATGGGCATCGTGACTCAGGAAACCTTCCTGTTCAATGCGACGATTAGAGAAAACCTGCTTTATGCTCGACCTGACTCCACCGAGGGGGAGGTCGTCCAGGCCTGCAAGGCTGCCCAGTTGCATGAGTTCATCGAAAGCCTGGACGACCGCTACGACACGCTGGTGGGTGAGCGGGGCTACCGCCTTTCGGGAGGCGAGAAGCAAAGGCTCTCCATTGCCCGTGTAATGCTGAAGGACCCGGTCGTGTTCATTCTCGACGAGGCGACCTCTCATCTAGATTCCCTGTCTGAGAGTCTGATTCAGGCCGCCTTCGAGCCCCTCTTTCGGAATCGGACAAGCTTGGTCATAGCCCATCGTCTCTCGACAGTTCTCCGGTCCGATGTGATCCTTGTCATGGACCGCGGGCACCTCGTCGAGCAGGGCACCCACCGCGAACTGTTGGCGGCCCGCGGGTTGTACTCCCGCGTCTACGAGGAGCAGTTCCGACCCCAGGAGGAAGAGGCTGAACGGGTACGGACGTCCCGGACCGATTCCGCACAGGCTCTTTGAAGAACTCTAACGCCGCCGCGCTCGAATAGCGGCAACAAGGAAGGCTTCACAATGATTATTGATACCCACGTACATATCTGGGAAGTACCGCCCGTCGCTCCGGTTGTCCCTACCGCAAAGCCGACCGCGACGCCGGACGAACCGGCGACTCCGCTACGCAATATGCTGGAACGTAGAGAAACGGGCGTAAACGTGCTACGGAGGCTCTTCAGGCGGCCTGATCAGTCCGTGCTGAACTTGCTGAAAGCCCAGAGGTAGAAAGTGTGCTAAGCCGACCTGCGGACTCGATCGCCCCCACTGATTGAGCGAGCAATCAAGTATGGCAGGTCTTCCAAGCAGACATAGCGGACCCGACAACATTTGGAATTGACTGCCTTGACCACCATGACGTCCGGCGACATCTTTTCGAACTCGGCCCGGAACGCCGGAACGCTAGAGTCAGACTCGCGACCGGGACACCTGTTCCAGGCTACTCGATGTCCACGTCTTGACAGCGGTAACGCTGGCAGAATGGGCTGTGCCTTGGCCGGCCAAGATGCACGAAGCTGACAGTGCGGTTCTGCCGTCGGCAGCAAGGTGGGTTTTCGCCGATAGTCTACAATGATATTCTCGCTCAGCCAGTCATGACCGCAACGGGCGCAAGGGTTCTCGCGCAGCGTTGACGGCAGACTCGAGGTGCAGGAGGACAGCATGCGCTACTATCGCGTGATGGAAAAGTTCGGCGATGTTCACTTGTGTGTGGAGACACGGGATGGCGTGCTGACGTCCCTGACGAGCATCAACGACTCGGTGGACGAGTTTATTGACCTGCTGAAGGCGAGCCGGATCAGCGGCCAGGGGGTTGACGCCATTGCCCGCCGCATCCTCAAGCAGGACCGTGGAAAGAAGTTCAAACTCTCCCAACTGATCGACTGGTCCATA
This sequence comes from Dehalococcoidia bacterium, assembly GCA_963579975.1. Lineage (GTDB taxonomy): Bacteria > Chloroflexota > Dehalococcoidia > Lucifugimonadales > CAUZJF01 > CAUZJF01. The sequence goes on along the minus strand of CAUZJF010000126.1, from coordinate 3,072 downwards.
ACGGGGACCGGGGAAGCCAGACTGATGAAGCCCTTGGAGCCGGGTGAAATGTGGGCCGGCGGCCTGGGCAACTCGGTCATGACCACGGAGGAGTTGGCCAAGGCTTCGGAGGGGATACGGCTGGCCTACAGCAGGCCGGAAGTCTCCACCGCGGTCTACAAAGGGACCAACGACCGGCTTGTCGGCCCCTTCGACATGGTAGGGATCAGAGCCGATACGGAGCGCACCGTCGCAGAGGGCGAAGTCGTCCTTGTCATCTACAAAGGGGAGCTAGCGGGCTACACAACGGGAAACGAGGTCGCCGGTGGCCTGGCTGGACTGTTGCCCGGGTGGTCGGTGCCGGCCAAGGTATTCAAAGGGTGCGCCTCGGTCGGTCCCTGCGTGGTTACTCCAGAAAGCATCAAGGACACCACAGCGTTCAGCCTGGAGCTTGTGCATTCCCGTGGAGGCAAAGAGGTCGCGAGAAGCGCCGCCGTTGCGCGGCTGCGGCCCCCCGAGGCGATCGTGGCCTCCACCGTAGCCCACGACTCGCCGCCGGACCTGGCCATTCAGTACACCGGAGGCATCGTTGCCAGCGGCGAGTCGCCGCTAGAGGCCGGTGACGTTGTGCGTATATCCATGGAGGGTGTGGGGTTTGTGCAGAACACGGTGGAGGTTGTCTGATCGGGCGTATACGAAGACAATCGTACCCGCAACACCAGCAAGGACAGTGATCGTCAACCGTAGAGCGTTGTGTTTGGTACACAGGCATGGCAAGGTGAGCCAAGCAGAGAGTGAGCAGCACCGCCACTTGAAACTGCATCGCCATGGCAGCCTCTGGGGTCTTCTGAAACTGCTGGCCATCGCCGCCTGCTGGCGCTTCTGTTGGGTTGGTGAACAGCGGTCCCGAAGGACGCCCTATGCGTCACGTGTTGCCGGGAGGTAACCAGGACGGCCCGACCAAAAGAACCGGACTCCTGACGCGGGTGTCGGTGCTTTTATGCTGACCTGATCTCGGAGGGAGTGAGCACAGAGTCCGAACTTGACGGAGCGTAACCGTCTGCCTAGATTGACCGAAATCGACGGCTCAACGCAAAGGCAAGTATCGTTCGCTCGATAGTGCACGAGACCACCAGAGCAACGTTCAAAGTGGAGCCATCCGCACGCGGCTTTCTCCTTATTCTGGCCACCGTCATGGTATTCGGGCTGATCACCTGGTCATGCGCCCAAGGCGACGAGACAGAGACCAAGCCCGTTATCAGGCTCCACGATGTGCAGGGCGAATCGCAATGGATCAACAACGCCATCGCTAAGTTCATCATCGAAAAGGGCTACGGGTACCCCGTGGAAGCCGTGGTTGGTGACACCGCTTCGATGGAGTTGAACCTGCCCAGCGGCGTCATTGACTTGAACCTTGAGGGGTGGCAGCAGAACATCATTGCCTGGCACGACGATCAGCTAGCCGCCGGCACGATCGTGAACCTGGCCGGCGGCAAGACCGCCGATGACCTGAGAGTTTTCATCCAGCAGGACCCCAAGGAGCCACTGCCTGATTGGGCCGTACCGTCGGGTGGGCCAGCTGACACGTCGCCTGGTGTAACCGCCGTAGTGACGCAGAATCTCCAAGAGGGCTCCTACGTATGGGTGACATACATTCTGGGCGATGACGAGATAGCGCTAGACCGGGCCTGGACTTGATTCGGACCTTCGAGGTGACCGCGTCTACCGTCCCCGGCACGGAGCTGACGGCGGATGTTGTCCTGACCGTTCTCGACTACGACTATCACATACAGGAAACTCGCAATCGCTTCGAGGAGCGAGCTTCGCTTCCGGCCCTCGAATCGTCAGGGTTGCCAATGAGAGCAAGCTAGTCCATGAGGCGAGGATCGCCTTGGTAGAGGGAGGGAAGCGGTCGGGAGACTTCCCGGATCTATACTACTTGAAGTCGAAGGGCAGGTTTACAGGGCAGCACGCGCCGATGGTCCCCTTCCCGGTTATCGACGAAGACGACAATGGACCTGGAGGACCGCCTCTAGGGACGGCCGTGGGCGGCGTGATGGCGCTGCAGCCCGGTCACGTCGCGTACCTCAGCGTCGAACTTGAGACCGGTTGGTACTTCGTCTACGACATGCTGGAGGATGTTGAATTTCAAGCGCCGTATCTTTTCCGGCCGACGCCGTTGGAGTTCACCGTCCGGTAGCCCGGGCGCCATTGCCGTGCCAACGGCCCCACAAATGAGGGAAACGGGCGACGAAATGCAGTCAGGTTGCGGGGAGATAAGAGTAGATACGCCTTCGAACATGTCAGGCCTATTCCAGCGTCTGTGGTGTCGATTTCTCAGCCATCGGGGATCTCTGGTTTTCGACGTTTCTACTGGAACGGGACCGGAACTCGGTCCCCGTGCCAGGGGAAGGCGTAGCTGGGGTCATTCACGAATCGGCGTAAACCCGCCTCAACGCGGATAGTCGTCGAAGGCGGTAGCTGCACCTCGAAGTACTTCGAGTCTGCCTGCACTACTGTTTCGCCATACCTTACCTCGGTAAACTGGTGCTCACCGAAGGCCCCTGCCTGCACAATGAGATTCCGGGTTTCGGTCGAGCTGAGATTCACGAGTTGGATGCCGACGCCATCCGGCGCCAGCATGTCCACCAGGGCGCCAACGTCCTTCGGCAGTCCGGGCCGAACGAGGTCCCTGTCGTAGTAGCGCACCGTCGCTCGGAGAAGGCCGCCATGATAGACCGAATGCGGCGCTCCGAGCATCGTCTGGGTCAACACCTTGGTGTAGACCGGGTTCGGAGGCTCGTCATTGTCGGCGATCAGTTGGGCCGAGTCCCGGTCGTCGGCCTTCAGGCGCTCGTAGGCGTTCGACGCTTGCTGGTACTGAGCTGTGAGCGCCTTCTCAGGCCAGGTGGGGTTCTTGCCATCGTAGTACTGGAACCGGCTGTACTCTGTTTCCCAGTCTGCCCTACGGTCCGGATGGAACGTTACCTCGTTCCAGTCCCGCTCCTGATCGCCCTCCCTCAGCCGGACGATGAGGTCGTAGTCTTCCTTCGACATCGACATGTGATACACGTGGGCGGACTCGTAAACACG
>CAUZJF010000125.1:0-6648 GCA_963579975.1 Dehalococcoidia bacterium | reverse complement strand
CTGTCCCTCCGGGTATTGATTCTCTCTCATTGCAGCAGCTACGGCGCGGCGTGTCAACACGAGCTGGGCGAGACAGCCGTCATGCTATAATTCGGCTATCTTGGAACTTGAAGCAGGGCTCCTTTGGAGTTGAAGGGCGCCGTCGCCATCGTCACCGGTGGAAGCGGCGGACTCGGCGGACGGATATGCTGGGCGCTGGCGGCTGCCGGGTGCAACGTGGCGCCGACCTACAATTCGAACAAAGAACACGCTGACGCGGTGGTGGGGGAGGTGCGGAAGGAGTTCGGGGTCGAAGCCGAAGCGGTTCGGTGCGACGTGACCGACCCAATACAGGTGGGATCGACTGTTTCCCAGGTGCTCGAGAGGTTCGGGCGCGTAGACATCCTAGTGAACGACGCGGGCTACAACAAGTGGATTCCGTTCTCCGATCTCGACGCGCTCACTCACGAAGAGTGGAACAAGATTCTCGACATCAACCTGACAGGGCCGATGCACTTCATCAAGGCTGTTGCCGGCCCGATGGTGGAGCGGGGTGGTGGCCGCATCGTCAACATAGGGTCCGTTGCCGGCCTCGGGCCGACGGGCTCGTCGATACCTTACGCGGTGTCCAAAGCAGGACTCATGCATCTGACGAAATGTATGTCCGTTGCCCTGGCCCCGGACGTCCTGGTGAATTGCGTGGCGCCGGGGTATCTCGAGGGCACTCGTATGTCGAGCAATCTCGCGCCCGAATACCGAGAGCGGGCAAAGCAGGGTGCGCTGCTGAAGCGGGCCGCCGACAAAGACGACGTAGCCGCCCAGGTCGTGGAGTTCTGCCGGACAGACAGCGTTACGGGCCAGACCCTCGTCGTCGACTCGGGGCGCGTCTTCCACTAGCCGGAGCATCCTGGGAAACCGGGCGAGCATCTCAATCCTATAGTCACATGGCGAAATGAACGCGATTCGATGCAGGAGTAAGCCTAGTGAGCGGTGAAAGCGAAACAACCTACGACGTTGTGATAGCGGGCCAGGGAGCCTCGGCGTTTTCAGCTGCGCTCTACGCCGCGCGGTACCAGATGAACGCCGTGGTCATTGGCGAGACGTTCGGTGGCGAAACGGCGTTGGGAGGCATGATCGAGAATTATCCGGGCTACCCGGAGATTGACGGCTTCGAGCTGATGATGAAGTTCCGCGAGCAGGCCGAAAGGTACGACGTGCCGATCATCGACGACAAGGTCGTTCAGATCGACCGGCACGACCACCGGTTCGAGTCTAAGACGGCCGCGGGCGACATCTACGTCTCGTCCACTGTTATCCTCGGCGTCGGCAGGGAGCGGCGCAAGCTGGGCATAGAACACGAAGAGGAGTGGACAGGCAAGGGCGTGTCCTTCTGCTCGACCTGCGACGCGCCGCTGCACCGTGGCAACGTGGTCGCCGTCGTTGGCGGCGGGAACGCGGCGGTCGAAGGCGCCGTCCTTCTCAGCAAGTACGCGGAAAAGGCTTACATCATATACAGGCAAGATGAATTCACCCGGCCGGAGCCGGTGAACGTTAGGTTGCTAAACGAAGCCACTAACGTCCAACAGCTCATGGGCACCAACGTAGTCGAGCTGAAGGGTGGCGAGAGAGGCTTGGAAAGCATCGTCATCGACCGGCCTCACAACGGTGAGACCGAGCTAAAAGTCGCCGGTATCTTCATCGAGGTCGGGGCGGACCCCAGGATCGAGCTGGCGAAGCAGCTTGGGCTGGTGCTAAACGACAAGAACGAAGTCGTTGTCGACAAGCGCATGCGCACGAGCGTCCACGGCGTGTTCGGGGCCGGAGACCTGACCGACGCCTCCGGTGACCTGAAGCAAACTGTGACCGCCGCGGCTCAAGGCGCTATCGCAGCCACGTCCGCCTACACTGACGTCTCCGAGCACCCTTACATTTGCACGACTCACGCGAAGGCGTACGCCCTCGCCTAAGGGAGTTGACCAACAGAGGATAAAGAACTGCAAGGGCAGGTCTGAGACCTGCCTTTTGCTTGCTTGGCGGTTTCTCCGATCCCCAGGGCGAAACTGTCTTGGTTCTTTTAGATTCCCAGCCGCAAAGGGACATCCACGACCGCCGGACGGTAGTTAAGGCGTAAAGCTGAGAACTGCCTGAGTCAGGCGGACGAAATACCCCAGGGATCTTTCGATATCGAAGATCCTGGAGTCGGGGTTATCGCGGAGCCAGAAGGAATAGACGCCCGCCCATCGTAGAATCGATAGCACGGGGCCTCGCTCAATGTCGGGAGCTCCCACCTTGAGCCGCAGGGCCTCGGCGAAGCTGCGAGCATCATAGTCACCTTCGCTCGTGAACGGCACGCCGACCAGGTTGTACCCCGCCGCGAAGTCGAGTGTCACCGGTCCGGTCACTGGGGAACCCACGAAGGTGAACACATTTCCTGGCACATCTGACTGCAGCCGCACGAAATAGCCTTGGCCGGGTTAGAGTGCGTAGTTGTTGTCCGCCGGGTTGGAGCTAAGCCAGAACGTGTAGGCCCCATCCCATTGAAGGACTGCCGTTACCGGTCCGTCCTCGATCTGTGTGCCCTCGGGAAGTAGGGATTTTCCCAGGTCTCGCGCCCGGAAAGGCTCTGCAAACGCAACGGGGATGCAGATCAAGTTATACCCGGGCGACAGTGACACGTCCACCTCGATGTTGACGGCGGTGGTCGAGGTCGCGGTATTGTTGGAGGAATCTGGGTCGGTCTCGTTGCCAGTAACGGTTGCCGTGTTCGTGATCGTGCCGGTCGCCAATGCATCGACGGCGACGTCGATCACGATCGTCGTGATTGCGCCGACTCCCAGCGTTCCTAGAGAGCAAGAAATCGTGGTGGTTCCGCTGCAGAAGCCTTGTTGTGCTGTCCTTGAAACATAGCTGACCTCGATCGGAAGGGTGTCTAGCACGGTCACACCTGTTGCCGCCGACGAGCCGGTGTTGGAGACGGTCAGCACGTACGTCAGGATATTCCCCGCCAAGATCGAGTCGGGCGTGCCGATTTTACTCAGAGTAAGGTCGGTCACGCCGACTACTGTGGTTGTGGCAGTTGCCGGGTTGTCAGCAGGATCGGGGTCAACCACGTCGCTGGTGACGCTGGCGGTGTTTGCTATCGTTCCGGTGGCTGTTGGGTCTACGGCGACCTGTATCGCGACGCTCGCGCCCGAGGCCAGGGTTCCGAGCGCGCACGAAATTGTCCCGGTGCCGCTGCAGGCCCCCTGCCCGGCGGTGCTCGAAACGTAGTTGACGGCACCTGGCAGTACATCCACCAGAGTCACGCCTGTCGCCGCCGATGGACCGTCGTTCACGACGGTCATTACGTACGTCAAAGTGTCACCAGCCACCACTGGGTCGGCGAGTCGTCCTTTGTGACGGAAAGATCGGCTTGGGCGTTGTCGTCGATGATAGTAACGGCGCCAGAGGCGGCGGCTTCGTTAATCCTTGCGTTCGACGAGGGGTTCGAGATAGTGCCGGTGAAGAACTCGTCTTCCTCATCGTCGCCGTCGCTCACTATAGGGATGTTGACGGTGGTGAACTGCTGGCCGCTAGGAACCGTAGCCATCGCCGAGGTCGCAACATAGTCGTCCTGTGCGTTCGTCGACCCGTCAGAAGTGGAGTATTCGAACGTCACCTGACTATTGGCCGTTTTGTTCAGCGACACGATGAGGCCCATGCTGCCCCGGCCTCGCCAGTCGCTGCATTGCCAATTGATATGACGTGGCCCAAAGAATCGCCGGTGGCGAGACCGAGGACCCGTCCGTGGCCTCCGGTGCTAACCTAGTGGAAGCAGCCTCGGCCGGCTATCGGCCACACGGCCTCGACTACGCCGCCTCGCACGGCTATGTAGTTGTCCCACCGGTTTATCATCATGTCTTGGTACCAGGGAATCAGGACCACCTTGTCGCCGACCGACAGCGTCGTGGTCTCATCCGTGCGGAAGACAATGTGTTCCTCCTGCATCGAGTCCACGGTGACGCCCGACGTGCGCTCTACACCGGGCATCGCATCGGCCGGGATAGAGACGGCTCTCATACCGACATCGCCGATGGCAATTCCATCTCTGACGCTGACGATGGTGGTCAGGATCTTGTTGGCGGTCTCGAACTCCTTCAGGTACCCGTATCTGTCGGCCATAAGCGCGTAGGTGCCGCCTTCGACCTCGGTGACGCCCGGCATCGCGGCCGCGGTGTCGTACGAGAAGCTCTCACCGCTGGAAACCATCTCGACCGGGATACCGGCCTCTTCGATGGCCGCCCTCACGTCCAGACAACGCTGGATGTACTTGCGGCCCGTGAACATACGATTTTCCTCGTCCGTGTACTCTATGAGGTGCTGGTGGCTCATAACCCCTAGCATCGTGACCCCTGGCAGGCTATCCGCCAGCTTCGCCAGCTCGACGCCCTGGTCGACGCTTCGGACGCCGGCCCGTGACATCGAAGTGTCCACCTCGATGAGCACGCCGATCACGACGCCGTTTGCATGCGCGATCTCCGAAAGTTGCTCGACGTTCTTCGGGTTGTCGACGCAGACCTTGACGTCGCCGCTCCTGTTGAGGGCGGCCAGCCTCTCGATCTTGTCCCTTGAGGCGACCTGGTTCGCGATCAGGATGTCGGGGATGCCGCTCTCGACCATCACCTCGGCCTCCGCGAGCTTGGCGGTGCAGACGCCGCCGACGGTCCCGCCAGCCTCGATCTGCTTGCGAGCCAATATCGGGCTCTTGATGTTCTTGGTGTGCTGCCGCATCTTGCAAACCGTGTCTCGATAGACATCGGACACGATGGCATAGTTGTGCTCGACAGCGTCGAGGTCGACGAGCAGACAAGGGGTGTCCAGGTCGTCTATTGGAGTGCCGGGAAGCGGACGATAGCTATCCATCAGTTATCCTTTGTTTGGCGGGATGGGTTCTTCGGCTCGACAGCTCCCCGCGAGCGGAACCCAATCCGCTCGCCGTGAGCCCGGTCGAAGGGTTACTCTAGCTCGTCGACAGCCTCTCCGTGCGTTTCACAGATATGCCTACCGGTACCGTCCTCTGGCCGAGACTTCCCAGACCGCTTCCAGACGGCCGTCACGGACCACGCTCATGTAGTCGTGGAGGTTGACGCACGTCCCTATGTCCCAGGGCGTCATCCATACCCTGTCCTCGAGGTTGATCCGGCCGTGGAGAGCAGGATCGACGTCGAGGTTGCCGTGCTCCGCGCTGAGGCCGTGAACGGTAGCTCCGGGGATGTTGTCGATGCTCGGTAACCCCGTGTCGGCCCCGACGGCCTTCTGGCCGGCGTCGGTAATCACGATGCCCGGCTCTGGGATACTGGTGACCGCCGATATAACCCTGGCGGCGGGCTCGAACTGGGTCCGGTGTGCGGCGTACCGGTGGTCCATCAAAGCATAAGTACCAGCGGGTACTTCGGTGACGCCATCGATGGATGCGGCGATCTCATAGTTGTGAGTTCCGCCGACGCTGACCACTCTGACGTCGATTCCGGCCTTTTCCACCATCTCCCGGGTGTCGAGCACCATCTGGATCCACTTGCGGGACTCGTTCGCGAGCATCTCGGGATCCTCTTCGAGGATTGGTCCCTCATAGGTCATCAGGCCCGCGAAGTCCAGACCCTCCGATCTGGCGACGGCGTTGGCTAGCTCGACCGCAGGTCGGCCGGGCTCGACGCCACAACGGTCGAGGCGCGTGTGGACGTCGACGATGACCGTGAGAGTGACGCCATACTGACTCGCCGCTTCGGAGAGGTCGTCGACGTTCTTCGCATCGTCGACGGCGACCGTCATCGAAGCGTGCCGGGCCAGCGCGCAGAGCCGCGCGATCTTCTGAGGAGTCACAAGAACGTTCGTCACGGAGATATCGGAGAACCCGTTGGCCGCGAATACCTCAGCCTGTCCTAGCGTGGTAACGGCTATACCGCCTACAGTCCCGCAGGCCGTCAGCTGCTTGTGGGCGATGGTCGGGCACAAATGGGACTCGACATGCGGCCTCAGCCTGGCCCGGCTATTCGCGAAGAACGACGCCATCGTCTCGATGTTGCGTTCCAGTACATCTGCATCAACAACGAGAGTTGGCGTGTCCAACTCTTCGACAGGGGTTCCAAGAGGCTTGAAGATTGGGCGTTCCACTACAACAGGTCCTTTTCCTTTGCGAAGTCAGGGTTTGCTTGCTGGTTTTCCAGGCGGTCGAAGCGGCACGAGCAAAGAGGATAGCAAACGGGACCTGCGCCGTCCATCGCGCGGACGTTGCGGCTATAATGTAGCCGTGAGTACAGAAACACACGAGATCGGCCAGATAGAGTGGCCTGGGATAGAAAGCGGAACGCTCCTTGAAGGGGAAACTATCGACACCGGCCTCAGCCTCGGTGACGCAGGAGCCGAAGACGGCCCGCGGCAGGCCGTCTTTCTGACCGACCAGCGTGTCATCCATCTAAACAACAACGGCGGGAGCCGTAGCGCCGTCTTCGTTTCGCTAGACGACGTCGATTCGGTCGAGGTGGCGAGCCAAGCCCGAGGATTAGGCGGCTACATCTGGGGCGCTCTGTCTCTTGTGGCCGCCTTCATGTTGTGGCAGGTCTGGGACTCGCCAACATGGTCCCCGCTGGCCGGGATAGCCGTGATCCTTATCGGAGTCTACCTCGTCGTCGA
>CAUZJF010000124.1:0-6668 GCA_963579975.1 Dehalococcoidia bacterium | reverse complement strand
CCCCTCTCCGTCGGACCGTCGGACGGAGAGGGGATTGGGGGGGGGTGGTCCTAACGGGCTGTCGATGCTACGAGGTTCATGAACTCGGCACTCTTGAGGTCCCGCTCGAGGACGTGCCGGATGTAGGAGCGGAGCACGCGCTGCAGCTCTGTCGCGAGAGCGGGCGAGAGGGACATCTCAGGCATGCTCGTCTTTGAGGTCCGCTGGAAGTGCCTCAACAGCTTGATCCCGTTGAGCGAGAGGGGCACCACCGCCTCGCCCGAGCGCCCTTTACAGGCCGGACAAACGATGCCTCCCATGGCTAGACTAAACACGTGCTCGCGCGGTTCCAACACTATCCCGCACTCCACGCAACGTTGAAACTCGGGACCGAACCCGGAGCTCGCCAGTAGCTGTACCTCGAAGAAGCGGACGAGCTGCGGCGAGCTGCGGCCTTCATCGAGCTGGACCAACGAACCCAGGAACAGGTCAAATATCTTTGCGTCGGGGGAACTGTCGGCGGAGAAGCCGTCAACCAACTCCGCCATGTACACGGCCTCCGAGACGGTCTGAAGGTCTTCTCTCAAGCCGCGGAAGGCGTGAATAGACTGGGCCTCTGTTATTGCGTCGAGGCTTCGACCCTCGGAGATCGACACGGCAACATGAGATAGTGTCTCCAGGTGACCTCGGAGCTTGCTCGTGGTCCGGCGCACACCCCTGGCAACCGCCCGTAGCTTACCCCTTTCGCGAGAATAAACGGTGACGATACGGTCGGCCTCACCCAAGGGCATGTGTTTGAGGACGATGCCGTGAGTCTTGTAGGTGCGCGGGCGGGACATGTGAGGGGGTTAGGGACTAGAGGGTAAGGTTTCCCGGGACTCCATGGCACGACCCAGGGTGACCTCGTCGGTGTACTCGAGGTCGCCGCCTACAGGGAGCCCACGGGCGGGCCGGGTGACACGTAAGCCGAGCGCTGATACGAGCTTGTGGATGTACATCGACGTGGCCTCGCCTTCCATGTTTGGATTGGTCGCTATGATGAGCTCTCCGACGCTGCCATTTCTCAGGCGTGCCAGCAGGGGCTGTATCTTCAGGTCGTCGGGGCCCACGCCGTTCATCGGTGAGATAACTCCGTGCAGCACGTGGTAGAGGCCCTTGTAGGACGACGTTTTCTCAAGGGCCAGCACGTCCAGCGCCTCTTCCACGACGCAGATACGGGTCTCGTCTCGTGCGGGGTCATTGCATAGCTCGCAGGGGTCGATCTCGGTGATGTTGTAGCACTGCGAGCAGAGGACGATGCGTTCTTTGACCGCCAAGATCGACTCCGCCAGCGAACGCGCTTCTTCCTCGGGCATGCGGACGAGGTAGTAGGTCAGGCGCTGTGCCGACTTGGGCCCGACGCCAGGTAGCTTGTGGAACTCGTCGATCAGCCGCCCCACGGGCTCGGCTCCGGAGAAGCGGGAGGTCACGCTACATCAGCCCTGGGATCTTCATGCCGCCGGTAAGAGCGCTCATGCGGTCGCCGACCATCTCCTGGGCCTTCTCGAGGCCGTCGTTTACTGCGGCCTGGACCATGTCTTGCAGGATTTCGACATCCTCGGGAGAGACAGCGTCCGGGTCGATCTCCAGCGACTCGACGCGCATCTTTCCGGAGACGACGGCCTTGACGGTGCCCCCACCGGCGCTGGCTTTCACTGTGGCGCTCTCAAGCTCCTCCTGCATCTTGGCCATGTTCTTTTGGAGCTGCTGCGCCTGCTTCATCATCTTTCTATTCATCATCTTGCGTTTCCTCCTTTTCGTCGACAATTCTGGCGCCCATAGCCTCGGCGGAGCGGACGAGGTGGCTTTGCTGGGAGGCCTTCACCCTGGGGCCCTTCGCTCGACCTTCGGCCATTGAAGCCTGAATCCGGTATGAGCCTTCCAGGGCCTTCGCCAGGGCTTCCTGGAGGATTTTGCGACTCTGCGGATCGTCCAGCTCTTCTTGCATGCGTTCCTGGTGCGACGCGTGGGCGTATTTGAGTGTGACGGTGTCGTCGGACACCTCGCGCTCAATGCTCGAGCGCAGAAGGGCGCCGAGGTTAAATCGCTTTCCCTTGCGAGTGCGCAACAACTTGACGATATCGTCCCAGAGGGCGTCGAGGCGACTCGACGGGTCGGTCGGCAATGGTTCCTCGGCCGCCGGCGGCGTCGCCCGCGGAGGCGGGCTCGACGGGCGTTCCACCGGCGCAGCAACCTCCCTCGTCGTTCGCGGAGGCTCGATCTGGGGGCGAGGCGCCGTGGGCGTGGGCGTGGGTGTCGTTGCGCGGCGGGATGGCGGCGACGCAGCGTTGTCAGGTCCGCGTCTTGCTCTCGGTTCAGGCGCAACCTGGGCGGACGCCGCCTCGGGACCCGGCGTTTCAAGCTCCGGTGTCGACTCCACCATCGCCAGCTCCAACGGGAGTGGCAATGAACTGTCGCGCCGCAGCTCGATAGCCGAAAAAGTCTTCAACGCCCGGACCAGGTGGTCCAGCGTGCAGCGCTTGGCCATCGCCCCCATCAGTTCAAGGGTCTCCTCCGGGTAGCCCAACGCCGCCCTGGCGCCAGACTTGAGCAGCATGATGCCCCTGAGGTACTCGATGAAGACGCGATGGAACTGCCTCAGGTCGCTACCCTCGTCGGCAACCTGGTTGATAACCTTGATACCTTCGCCGGCCGCCCTATCCACAACGTGTCCGGCCAGCTCCAGAGCGCGCTCGTCGCTGCCTAAATCCAGCAGGTCGCTGACCTGGGTCTCGGTCAACGGCGAGCCGTAGGAGACCAGGGCTTGCTCCAGCAGGTTCTCGGCGTCTCGGAGGCTACCCGATGCCGTCCGGGCTATCATCGCGAGGGCCTCAGGGGCCGCTTCGACGCCCTCGTCGGCACAGAGCTGCGAGAGGCGGTCGACGATTCGCTCCAGGGGTATGCGCCGGAAGTCGAAACGCTGGCACCTGGATATTATGGTCAGCGGTACCTTGTGAACCTCGGTTGTCGCCAGCACGAAGATCGCGTGGGCCGGGGGCTCCTCCAGCGTCTTCAGCAGGGCGTTGAACGCCGGCTCAGTTAGCATGTGTACTTCGTCGACTATGTAGACCTTATAGCGGGCCTCGTTGGGCGAGAAGTGGACACGCTCACGTAGCTCCCGGATGTCATCGATGCCCCGATTGCTGGCGGCGTCGATTTCGATGAGGTCTAGGGCGCGGGCCTCGTCGATAGCCCCGCATATCTCGCACTCGTTGTCAGGCTCGCCGTTCTGAGGGGAAAGGCAGTTGACCGCCTTGGCCACGATCCGCGCTGTGCTGGTCTTGCCGGTCCCTCGTGGGCCACAGAAGAGGTAGGCGTGGGCGATGCGGTCGAGCCTCACCGCGTTGAGCAGGGTCTGGGTCACCGCTTCCTGTCCGACGACCTGGTCGAGGCGGCGCGGGCGCCATTTTCGGTAGAAGACTTCGCTCATTCTAGGCCTCGGACAGCATAACGCCCGCGGTCGTCACGCCTGCCAGGGCTCGGGTCGCGACTTCGTTCATCGCCGCTTCTTCCTCCGGACCCTCGTGGTCGTGACCCATGAGATGGAGGACTCCATGGGCCAGCAAGACGGCCAGCTCCTGCTCAACGGAATGGCCGGCTTCGTCTGCCTCTCGCTGAGCCTGCGGGTAGGAGATGATCACGTCACCTAACGTCGCCGGCACCTCCGGAGGAAGGACAAACTCCGGGTCGACCTCCGGGCCGTTCTGTGGTTCTTCGTCTCCGTAGTACTGGCCGTGGTGGTCGAAGGAAAAGGACAAGACATCGGTTGTCTCATCGAGGCCCCGGTGCAGGCGATTCAGGTCGCGCACGAGCCCATCGCCAGCTATCGCCACTGTGACCGCTGTATCGGCCGCCCGACCTCCGGCGATCAGGGTTTCCTCGACCACGGACTTCAACCGCGCCTCAGAAACCAAATCGTGGTACTCGTCTTCGACTTGCAGACTGACCTGGCAGGATGGCACTCGGCGAGTATCTCCTCTGTGGGGCGGTGTCATTATACCCCTCCGCCGAGCCCGGCGGACTGCCAGGAAGCCTTGGGTTGGAGCGCCGAAGGAGGGTTGTACCAGGGGCAAGCAATACCGCCTATTCGGGCGCGGTATCAGGACACGTTCTCAGCCGGGCAACCGTCTGAAAGGCTGGTGAGGAAGCCAGGGAGCCAAAGGTGGATGCTGGCCGTCCACCCTAAGCGAAAACGTTTACGCAGGCCTGGGAGAGGCAATAGGCGGAGAGGGCCCGATCGTGCTTGCTTCTCCAGCAACATCGTCAACAGTATTGATGGGCGTGCAGTCCACGACTAGGAATCCGTCTTCATTGGTGTGGAAGACGTACACTTTACTTTCGTGTGCCAACGCCAGGCGGAATCCTGACGTGACGACCTGCGCGTAGCTTTCGCCGGGTATCGGGCAGCCGAGGCTCACGTCGCCCCAGCTTGCCGGTTCCATACTGGTCACGTCGAGGGCGCTTCGGTCGACGTCTAATTTCGTTGCTAGGGCCTTTCGGGCGGCCGACTCAATTTCGAACCGGACGCAGACCGAGTCGGCGCCTTCAACAGTCGGTGCGGTTGAAAGTCTACCTTCTGGCACCTCGGCCGCCTTCGAGGCGGCCTGGCGGATGCTCTCGAACATCCCTCCGAGATCAGCGGACGACCCCACAATGGTCGTGTTTTGAGTCAGGTAGGTCTTGTAGAGCTCCAGCGAGCGCTGGAACGTGTAGAACTCCGGGTCCTGCTCCAGGGATTCGGCGAAGATCCTGATGGCTTCTGCTTCCCCGCACCCCCGTATGATGTCGGCGTCCCGCTGCGCGGCAGACTCGATGATCTTCGCCTGTCGGTCGACATTGGACCTGACTTCCGCGTCTGTCTTTGCCCCTTCAGCGCGTTCACGGTCCGCTATACGTTTGCGCTCTGCCTTCATCCGTTCGAAGACGCTGGCGGCGATCTCGGGAGGAAAATCGGCCCGCTTTAGCCTCACATCTACGGTTTCGATCCCGAATGGGCTGAGTCTGGGCGAAACGGCGTCGCGAATCCGGTTCATCACGTCTTCGCGACTGGTCCGAATGATCTCGGACTGATTGTCGAGCGCGATCTCTTCGCGCAAAGCGGAAGCGACGATCTCAATGGCTCGGTTCGCTCCCTCCCGCTCCGTCGCAACGGTCTGCACGAAGAGCAGCGGATCGACGATCCGGCCCCTGGCGTAGACGTCGATAAGGAGGTTTTTTTTGTCCTTCGTCAGCAGTGAGGACGGCGGGGCGTCGAAGAGCAGAAGCCGCTTGTCGAGGTAGATAACCGCCTCGACGAAAGGCGTCTTGAAGTTGAGGCCGGGATTTTGGATGGGGTCTCTGACCGGTTCGCCGAAGCGAGTGACGATAGCGAGCTGGGTCTCATCCACTGTGAACACTGTTTGAGTGCCAACGGCCACTACGGCCGCTACGAGTATGAGGAAGATCAAGGCCCGCATTTAGGGCTGGTCTCCGATGAATGGGACTACAGGGGTCGGCGCCACTCCTGGAAGGGGCAGGATTGGAAGCACGCCTTGATCGGCCTCCAGAATAATCTTGGTGATCCCCGGCAGTACCTCTTCCATAGCTTCAAGATAGAGCCTCTGTCGAGTGACGCCCGGCGACTTCACGTACTCGCTTAGGATTGCCGTGAAACGCTCTGCCTGGCCGGTCGCCAGATTGATACGCTCGGCCTTGAAGCCTTCGGCGTTCTCTCGCACACGTGCACCCCTGCCTTCGGAAGTCGGAAGAATTTCTTCCTTATAGGCGTCCGCGAGGTTGATGATCTTCTCCTTGTCCTCTTTTGCGCGTACGACGTCGGCGAAGGCGTCCTGAACTTCCAAAGGCGGATTCACGTTCAGAAGCTTGACTTCGGTGACGCGAATGCCGGTCCCGTAGTCGTCGAGACGCCCTTGGAGGAGAGTGAGGGTTTCTGCCTGCACTCGTTCTTTCTCAGTGGTGAGAACGTCGTCGATAGGGCGGCTACCGACCACCTGTCGTAGCGACGTCTCAGCGGCGTCCCGCAGAGTCACGCCGCCCGGGTCCACGACGTTGAACAGGAAGGCTTTCGGGCTTTTGATATTGTACTGAACGAGAAGCTGGACGTCGACGATGTTCTCGTCGCCGGTGATCATCAGCGACTCTTCCGTTTGAGAGGTCGTACCCCGGAACCCGAGCTCCAAACGGCGCCGCTCGTCGGCGCGCACGACGCTCCTGGTGCCCACTGGAGAAGGCCAGAACCAATGAAGGCCGGGACCCTGCTCGCCGTTGTACTTGCCGAACATCCGGAGCACGGCAATTTCACCGCCAACAGTCGAGACGGTGTAGAAGCCTGTGGCGAGCCAGAAGAGCGAGCCGATCACTACCACGGCGATGACGGAGTAGTTTATCGCTCTGCCGCCTCCGCCGAATCGGCCGAAGACCGACCGAATGCGATCGACGATCTGCTCTAGGTTTACTTCTGGTTCTTCTTGTCTATTCATGAAAATCTGAGCACGCGTCAATGCAAGCTCGTAACTTCTATGCTAACACATCCGAGCATATTCAGGGTGCTGCCACCCTCACAGTGTGATAGGCCAGTGATTGTGACACCCCTTAACTGTTCAGCGGAAATGTCACCATGGAGACAATCACGTTGAACAGGGAAGAGCCGC
>CAUZJF010000123.1:0-6709 GCA_963579975.1 Dehalococcoidia bacterium | reverse complement strand
AGCCCGGAGAGGATTGCTTTGGACTCATGCTCTCTGGAGCGTCCATCCGCCGCTTCCAGAGATGCCTCAAGCTGGCCGAGCTGTCGTAGCAGCTCATTCTGCTTGCCCGGATCAGGCTTGGACGAAAGGGACTCATAGGTGTCAGCGACCTTGTTTCGAAGAACCTGTGCCTCTGGAGACTCTTCAAGCACCTCCTCTAAGGGCGTTTTCCCAGAATTCCGAACAAGGTCTTGTTTGAGATAGCCTATTGCTACGTGCCGCGACCTGGATACGGTGCCAGAGTCTGGAGAAGTTTCACCGGCAAGAATGTCCAGGAGGGTGGACTTTCCAGAGCCGTTTGATCCAATCAGAGCAATACGCTCGCCAGCCGCTACGTTTACGGTCAAATCACCGAATAGAGTCTGGTCTCCGTAGGATTTGCTTATGTTCGATACGCTGAGCATTTCGACAATTGCAAAGGGCTTATGAGCCTATTCTGAGGTACGTGGAGCGAATTGTATCTCTATGCCCCTGCTCGTACCAGTCCGCCATGGGGCTCCTAGCTGTTAGCCTCCACCCCGCACAAGCCTGCCTCTGGGGCACTCCGCCCAGGAACACAAAGGCGGAAACATGTCTGTCACAGAAGGTCTCGGTGGTCCCAGCTGGATACGGCTTCACATAGCACGCATCGCTGTGAGGAAGGTCCATGGCGCAGTAGTGAGCCTTC
Organism: Dehalococcoidia bacterium; assembly: GCA_963579975.1. Lineage (GTDB taxonomy): Bacteria > Chloroflexota > Dehalococcoidia > Lucifugimonadales > CAUZJF01 > CAUZJF01. The sequence continues at coordinate 6,003 of CAUZJF010000123.1, read as the reverse complement.
TGCTGGACTCCACACCGATGATCACCCACGCTTCGCCGAAGTCACATTGGGCATGACCCGCAGGATGGGCCAGCGGCACGAACATCTCTCGGGTCTGACGGCGGCGCTCCCGGACGTAGTCCTTGACTATCGTGCACTTGCCCGCGAACCCCTGCTCGTCCCTCAACCGCTCGTAGATACGCTTGGCGCTGTGACGCTGCTTGCTCGGGAGGGAGTGATCGTGCTCCAGGATCACTCCCTTGTACGGGTCCAGCTTCGGTCGACGAGGTCGTTGTTCCCGTCGATATCCCGGAGGCAACGAGTGCTTGAGCATCTTGCGCACCGTGTCCCGGTGCAGCCCGGATACTTGCGCCGCTTCCCTTAACGGGAGTGGGGGGTCGAATCCCTTTCTGGGCACCAGAACGAGGACGTCCATCTGCCCGCAACTGATACGACAGGGCTCATAGCTACCAGGACAAGGCCCCGACTCCATGTAGGCGCGCCCTCACACTGTTGTTGACACCCACAAGGCGTACTGCTACGCTGCGAAGCGCATGAAATCGTTGGGGAGGGGTATTGAAATGGTATCTCTTCGTTCCCTAATTGACGCGCTACGGACCTCTGGATTTTTTGCAACTGCCGTCTGGCTCGTCGTGTCCGGCGCTGCCGTGATCGCGGTCTCGTGCGGAGCCGTAGAGGACGCCGGCGACGTGACCGGCACTGCCGCTCCTGCCGCAGTATCCACCCAGGCCGAAGCCGAGACCGGAGCCGACGCTCCAACCAGCTCTCTGGAGCCTGGAATAGCTGTGTACGTGGGAACAGGGAAGGGCTCTTTCGAGGGCGACGGCGGCCCAGCCACGGAGGCTTCGATGTTCAGGCCATCGGGCCTGGCAGTCGACGCCGAAAGCAACCTCTACATATCAACCGACAACCGGGTCCGGAAGGTCGACGCGGCTACCGGCGTCATCATGACTGTGGCCGGGACCGGCAGCCCCGGTTACGGCGGCGACGGCCAGCCGGCTAAGGAGGGCCGCCTCAAATTGCCGCAAGGATTGGCGGTCGATGGGGAAGGCAACGTATTCATTGCCGACGGCGGGCGCATTCGCCGTATCGATGCGGCGACTGGAATAATCTCGACGGTGGCGGGCGGTGGCGTTCCCAAGAGAGTCAGTGGGATGATCGACCCGGGAGACGGCGGCCTGGCTACGGACGCTTTCTTTCAGGCTGCTTCGGACGTCGCCGTCGACAACGAGGGCAACGTCTACTTCGCGGCCGACAACCGAATCCGAAAGGTCAATGCTGGCACGGGTATCATTACGAGCCTGTCCGGAGCCGGCGTGAACGACCTATCCGGGGACGGTGGGCCTTCCACGAGCGCCGGTATCGCGGACCCTCGGGGGCTCTCTTTCGACGATCAGGGGAACCTCTACTTCGCCGACACCGCCAATCAGCGCGTCCGCAAGATCGACGGGGCCACCGGCATCATCACGACTGTGGCCGGGATAGGGAAGCATGCACCTCCTGGGACCCACAGGAGTCAGCCCACCATCGGTCCAGAAGGCCAGGGGTTCTCAGGCGACGGAGGGCCCGCGGCCAGCGCAATGCTCTCGGTCCCGAACGACGTGACTATCGGCCCCGACGGTAACCTGTATATCGCGGATACAGGCAATGACCGCATCCGCAAGGTAGACCTGGCCACGGGCGTCATCACCACGCTCGTCGATGGAGGAGCTGTCAGGGGCGAGAAAATGGAGACAGGCTTCCAGGAGGGCGGCGACATTAAGATAACCTTCACCAACTTCGCGCCGCCTACGGCGATCGTAGCGGGCCGCGACGGTGTTTTCTACATCGCCGACGCTGACCAGAACAAGGTCATGAAGTTTACACGTTGACGGGTCCGGCGCCGCCGGCGACGAATCGACGTCGAGCGCTATACCGACGTCAAGCAAGGTCGCCTGGACGCTTTCGTGTCGCCGAGGCTATGGACCCGTTCTGGCAGGACCGCGATGGTCGGACCGACTTCGCCAGCGACGATCGAAACGCATTGAGGTGTTGAGTTGAGCGTACTCGAGTGTCGCGACCTCCGAAAGACCTTTGGCGATCTGGTCGTCGTGAATGGAGTCGGGTTTGACGTGGCGGAGGACGAGACGTACGGGCTTTCTGGGCCCCAGCGGCGGGTTTTCCTCAAAGGGAGACGCCTCCAAGCAAGCACATTCGTAGGCTGATATGCGTGTTGCGGTTTGTATCCCCTCGTACAACGAAGCTGACTCAATCGCCCACGTGGTTGGAGAAGTCGACCGCGGGCTTGACTCAACGTTCGACAGGCGTAAATGCACCATCGTCAACGCTGATAGTGGAAGCACCGACAACACTCGCGGCGTCTTCCTGAAGACACCGACCCGATGTCCCAAATTGTCCTTCGACCTCTCGGACGAGCCTTCGGGCAAGGGCAGGAACCTGCTTCATTTCCTGCAATGGTCGGTCGAAAACGACATCGACTACCTGGTTACCGTCGATGCGGACATCATCTCTATCAGCAGCAACTGGGTGTCGGAGCTTTCTTCACCGCTGATGCGAGGAGAGGCGGACTTTGTCGTTCCGCTGTATCAGAGGAACCGCTTCGAGGCGATTACGACAAACCACTTCGCTTACCCTCTGGTCTACGGGTATTTCGGTGTAGACCTCCGTCAGCCTATCGGAGGCGAATTCGGTCTCAGCCGAGAGACCGCGGAGTACCTTCTGGAACGCCCGCCAAACGACCCGACGATATACCGGTACGGCGTCGACATATTTATGTCGATGCACGTCCTCGGGGCCGGTTTGCGGGTCATGCCGGTCAGTCTGGGTCGAAAGATACACAAACCGACTTTCCCGAAGATGGCCCGCGTATTTAAGGATGTCGCCGCGGCGGCCCTATCGGTCGCAAAGGAGTACCGATTCAGTCCTACCCACGATGATCAGTCGGATGCTTACACCACAATCGATGACGACGAAGTGTTCCCCCACGGCGATTCAATCCACGCGATGTTCTCGGAAGCGCGCCAGAAGGCTCTCAAGCTGATCCCGCTCTACGAAGGGTGGTTGGCAGGCAGTGTGCACGATCTGCAGGCGGGAATAGGCTCCGAGCGACCTAGCGTTACGGCTGAACAGTGGACGGAGCTGCTCGCCGGATGCGTAGCTGCTGCGGTCTCGAATGAGGCGAGGGTCAGAGATGTGGCCGTTCAGATCCTGCCGGTGTTCCTCATACGGGCAATCACCTTCTGGAAAGAGATCGACGGCCTCACCGCGCAGGCAGTGGACGAGACGTTGCTTGCGCAGGCCCGAATGTTCAGACGGCGTCTGGCCGAGAGGTCGCTGGCGGCCTGATCTGGAGTCCGGCGGACCGCCTCAAAGCGAGGACGATCAGGTCCGCTGACGCCCGGGAGTGCCACCCCCGCCGAGTTTCGCTCGCAGGCTTTCCCGCGGCCCCAGTGGTTCTATTCTATTCCGAAGGCGGTCTCGCTGCGGCTCGATAGTCTAAAGATCGTGACTCCGGCGTATCGGACAACCTATCTCCACTATGTCCTTTATGTCCTTCATCGCTGAGGAGGCTGGTTGGCCTGGCCAGCCGGTATCCCTCTCGGTGTTCGGTCTCGAGAGTCAATGGCACCGGCGCATCCGTGTATGTTAGATGGCCACAGGATAGGCAAGTGACGTAACGGCCGTCGCTGTTTTCCTCAGACGAACGAGTTCCGGAACATTTAGGGCATGACTTGAACAGAATAGCCATCGCACTCTCCAACAGGTTCCGTCACCGTTGAGCTTGGCCCAATTCCGCCGGCCATACATCACTCAGACGGGTGATTCGGTGGGTGATGAAAGAAGTAACCCGGTGTTCCGGACTGGTCGCTCCGCGTGATGGCGTCTGGCTCAACGACACCTCCGAGCACCAGCCCGATGCCAGAAAGTCCCCGGTACGTCCCTATGCCTCGCGGGTCGCGAAGCACGCTGTGCTATCCTTCCTTCGCCCGAAGGAGCACTAGTAACTGAAGCCCTTAACCCACCATCGCGTACGCAACTACAAGTGGTGGGCGTACATCGCCGTCGCCGTTGGCCTCTTCACTTCCGTCGCTGACCACGGCAGCGTGGTTGTCGCCCTCCCAACTATCTCCGAGCACTTCAAGACCGATCTTCCAACGGCTCAGTGGGTCGTCCTCGGATACGCGGTTACGATTAGTGCTCTGCTCCTCCCGATGGGGCGCCTTTCCGACCTGGTGGGACGAAAACGTGTCTACCTCGTCGGTTTCTTCTTTTTCGTGGCTGGCGCCACCGCCGCGGGCCTGGCAACCGGAGTTGTCGTTCTGGTCCTGGTACGGGTCATGATGGGCGTCGGAGCCGCCATGACGCAATCGACTTCGATGGCGATAGTCCTGTCCGCGTTTCCGACATCCGAGCGGGGCAGAGCGCTCGGACTGCAGATAAGTATCGTGGGCCTTGGAGGTGTGGTGGGTCCAGCGATCGGCGGGCTGATCGTCGGATTGGCCGGTTGGCGCGGCGTGTTTTTTGCGACGGCGACGATGGGCGTCCTCGCCATCGTCGTGGCTCAGCTGTTGCTGGAGGAACGGGAAAGCGATAAACGGGCCGAGACGGCTGGCGCCACCTTCGATTGGCTCGGCGCGTTTATGTCGGCGGTGATCCTGGTAACGGTCCTTGTGGCCTTGACCTTGGGGCCACGGGCGGGCTGGGATTCGACGGCAATCGGCGGCGTAGGGTTGATTATTGCCATTGTCATCGGCGTATTCGTCTTGTGGGAGCTTCGAGCGGATAGTCCGATGCTGGACCCACGCCTTTTTCAGGACATGGTCGTTTCTTTGGGGGTGGTGGCCAGGTTCGTAGCCTTTATAGGGATATCCTCCATCCGGTTCTTGATCCCCTTTTATCTGCAGGCGGTCCTCGGCTATGCCCCTCGGGCCATCGGACTGATCGTCATGCCGTCGGCGCTGGCGATGGTGCTGATGGGACCCATCGGAGGCAGGCTCACCGACCGTTATGGCCCCAGGTTCCTCGCTAGCGCTGGTCTACTTATCTTGGCTACCGGGCTGCTGGCCTTGTCGCGGCTAACGAACGCGAGTCCACTTTCTCTTATCGTCGGCGTCATGGTCGTGGGCAGCATTGGAAGCGGACTGTTTGGCGCGCCGAACAGCAGCTCGGTCTTTGGGGCCGTCGGGCCCGAGAGGTACGGCGTCATGTCGGGATTCCTCAATCTTGTAAGGAACGCGGGCAACGTTACGGGGGTTGCCCTTGCGACGGCGGTTGTCACTGCTGTGATGGCGTCGAAGGGGTTCGAGCCTAGCCTGGCCGCAGTGTCGGAGACAGGGGGAGCCGACCTTCTGGACGCATTCGTTTCCGGACTGAAGAGCGTCTATCTAGTAACGGGCGGCCTAGTAGTGCTGGGGTCGTTCCTATCCGCCTTGCGCGTCGGAAGACCCTTGGAGCAGCGGCTGGCCGGCAGTACAGATGACCAGCAGGTCCACGTAAAATGAACGAGTCCGATATTATTGCCGGCGGCGTAGCGGAACGGTATGAGACCAACGCATGCGGGCGGTTTCACCTGCTTAGCCAGAGGGCTAGGATTCGTCGGTCGGTTTCTCTATCGGCCCCGGCAGGTGGGGCAGCCGCAACGTGCTTTTCTCCCGAAAGCGCCGGCTAGCACGAGCTTGACCATTTCCTTCTCGGTGAGTTTGAAGGACGTTCCGGTGGCCCTGAACTCGTTCACCCGCCGAATTCTGTCGCGGTCCTCGTCAACATCAAGTGAGCCTCCGTCGATGAAGACCCGGTGCGCGTAGTCTCGGAGGATACTCGCGTGTCTCCTCATGAGCTCGGTCGGCGCCGTCGCCAGGGAGGTAGTCATTTACATCTTCCTTCGTTTGAGTTGCTCTTCCACCATAGTCCGCTTACTTGTATATACGTTTCACGCGGGGTAAAGGTGTTCTTTCTGCGATCTCGCACATATGCGGACGGCGCTCTACCAGCGCGTTTACATCG
>CAUZJF010000122.1:0-6722 GCA_963579975.1 Dehalococcoidia bacterium | reverse complement strand
TTTACGGTGCCCCTTATGCGCCGTCAACCATTTGCGGATCGTGGCCGCCTTTGTGTTCGTCTGCTTGGCGATTTCGCGAACGGGTGTCTTCTCGCGCGCCAGCCGCAGCGCATCGCGCTTACGTCTGCGGTAGTCCTTCGTCTTGCACGAGTCGGTGCAGAACTCTCGGTGAGTGCGGAACCCGCTCGGTGACGTGGAAACCTCAAACAATCGACGGCAGAACTTGCAGGCAAGGAACTGCTTGTCATCCGCGAGGGCTAGAGCCAATTGCAGCCACATCGCGGATAGAAGGTTGAGCGGAGCGAAGGACAGCTGCGGGCGCTGCATGTTCTCGAAAGTCGTCCGCAACTGCACATATTGAAGGTGCCGGTTGAATAGCCATTCCAGTCTTTTCCTGTCCTCTGTGCGTCGATGTTCAGGGTCCAGTTGATACTGCTTATGGCGCGCATCGATTTCCGCTTCTTCCTCTTCGGGGCGGAATCGAGTGAGTCTCATCGCTTCTTGCATCAGGCAGATTTCGCGTGCCCAAGTGAGGTGCGACTCGCCAACGGCGTAGTGGTCGCGGAATTCGCGAGAGGGCGGTCCCTGCTCCTGCCAATCGGAGCCAAGAAGCCCGTAGGCGCTGGCGAACCCCAGAATGGCCTTCTTGTCTCGGAAGTCGAGCGCAGCGAAGGTCTGAAAGAGGGCAGCATATTCCCGCTGCATCGGTCGATACCGGCGCAGCTCACTGTCGTACGAAACCGGGCCTAAGACTGGACCCGCCTTTCCTCCCTCGTCGTGGAGTTGCTTCCAGGCAAGCCCGACACCGCTGGGCGAGCCAAGGCTGACCAGGCCATCGTCCGGCACCACAACTGGCTTTCCATGTGCGTCCAGCCAATCCTGCCAGTGGTAGGCAGCAGCGACGTGCCACTCGAAGTCGAGAAAAGCCTCACGCATTGTTCACTAATATAGCACTGTAAATAGTGTCACATCTGATAAGATCTGGTCAGTGACACTAATTGTTGATGTGAATAAGTGAACATGACTGTGAGGCGGACGGTGACGGTACCACGAGATAGCCAACCCAGGACGGTGGAACAGGCGGCAGCAGAACTCAATCTCTCACAAGCAACCATCCGGGCCTGGATCGCCCAGCGACGACTCGGTCACGTACGTTTGGGTCGGGCGATACGCATCCCGGCCGACGAGATTCGGCGGGTGCTGGACGCAGGTTATGTGCCGCCGGAGCGCAGCCGCTGACATGAATCGTCAACGCCTTCACCCGGCGCAAGACGTCCATGACTGTTGAGGCGATTGCTCAGGCTCTCGGTGGACGACGTGTGGGGGAGTGTTGGATGGCCCGCTGCCCTGCCCATGACGATCACGCGCCGAGCCTGTCCCTCGACGAAAGCTCGGACGGCAAGGTCCTTGTGCGATGCCACGCCGGCTGCTCGCAGCAGGATGTCGTCGATGCGCTGAAAGCTCGTGGCCTCTGGCCAGGCGCCTTCAGGCGACCGCTGACTCGAGTCTGGACACCCCCGAGGCGGCCCACCGAACGGGAACATCGAAGCAGCCAGACACGAATTGCGGCGGCGATGTCGATCTGGGATCAGACCGAGCCAGCGTCGGGCACTCTTGTCGAAACCTACCTTCGGAACCGCGGAATCGAGCTTGCACCACCGCGGGTCCTCGCCTACCAGCGGTGCCTGAAGCATCCAACTGGCGGTGTCTGGCCGGGAATGGTCGCACTCGTCACGCGAGGACCTGACAACGAACCCCTCGGGATTCACCGCACGTTCTTGACGACCGACTGCAGGGCGAAAGCAGCCGTGTCCCCACAGAAGATGATGCTCGGCCCATGCCGAGGCGGTGCTGTCCGACTGGCGGAGGCGACAGACTTCGTGATGGTCGGCGAGGGTATCGAGACTTGCCTGGCCGTCATGCAGGCGACGGGGCTACCAGCCTGGGCCGCGCTCTCGACCGCCGGTCTCCGGTCGCTGGACCTGCCGGAGAGCGTCCGTGACGTCGTCGTACTCGCCGATGCCGATCCCTCTGGCGAGGCTGCGGCGCTGCAGGCTGGTCGTCGCTGGCGACGCGAAGGACGCGGAGTTCGGGTCGCTCGGCCATCAAGAGGTTTGGACTTCAACGACGTCCTCCTCGGCCACAGCCCACCTCACGCGGAGGTCGGAGCATGACGACCGACGCCGAACGCCGAATCATCGATGCAGTGGACGCGGCACAGGAGGTTTACGAACCGCCTTCAGACAATGACGCTGGCGCTCGCCGTCTCGTTCCGCCCCCCTCGAGCCCAATGGCCGTCGCCCGCGACTTCGCCGAAGCCCGCTACATCGACAATGACGGGCTTCTGCTCCTGCGTGACCACCGCGGCGCCTTCTATGCGTGGAACCAGTTGTGCTGGACCGAGATCGATAGGCGCGATGTACGGCGCGATGCCTATCAGTGGCTCGAGCACGCCACCTACATCCACCCGAAGGCCGGCGAGGTGCCGTTCAATCCGACTCGCCGGAAGATCGACGATGTCGTCGACGCCCTCCGCGCGATCGTCATGCTGGACAGCTCGGCGGCTGCCCCGTGCTGGACAGACGGGACGACCAGCCCACCCGCCAACGAAGTGATCTCTATGGAGAACGGGTTACTGCACGTGCCCGCGCGAACCCTACACCCTCACACGCCCCACTACTTTTGCCACCATGCGTTGCCGTTCCCATTCTCTGCGGAGTCGGCGCCACCGGTGCTCTGGCTGGAGTTTCTGCACCAGCTGTGGGACGACGAGTCGTCGATCTCGACGCTCCAAGAGGCGATGGGCTACATCCTCGGGGGTGACACGCGCCACCAGAAGATCTTCCTGTTCGTCGGCCCCAAGCGTGGCGGGAAGGGGACGATCGGACGGGTGCTGACCGGCCTGCTCGGTTCCCACAATGTGGCCGCGCCGACACTGGCGGGGCTCTCCACGAATTTCGGGCTCTCGCCGCTGATCGGCAAGCCTCTCGGCCTGGTCTCTGATGCTCGACTCGGTGGCAAGTCTGACAGCAAGATCGTGGTCGAACGCCTCTTGTCCGTGTCCGGCGAGGACAGCCTCACGATCGACCGTAAGTTCAAAGACCCGTGGACGGGTCGACTCTCGACGCGGTTCGTCGTCATGACGAATGAGCTGCCGCGACTCACGGACGCATCCGGGGCGTTGGCGTCGCGGTTCATCGTGTTCGTGCTGCAGAACTCGTTCTACGGAAAAGAGAATCCCGGACTAACGGACGAGCTACTGACCGAGGCGGCCTCCATTTTTAACTGGGCACTGGAGGGGCTCGACCGTCTGAACCACCGGGGGTATTTCGTCACCCCGCAGTCGGGCCAGGAGGCCATCCGCCAGCTGGAGGATCTGTCGTCGCCGATTTCCGCGTTCGTCCGCGATCGCTGCATCGTTGGGGCCGACCGTCAGGTTGAGGTTGATGCGCTGTGGAAGGCCTGGAAGACCTGGTGCGAGGAAGAGAATCGACATCCTGCCACAAAAACGGGCTTCGGACGCGACCTGAAGGCCGCGGTGCCGATGGTGAGACGTGCCCGGCCACGCACGGACGCCGATCGGTGCTACGTCTACCTCGGCATTGGACTCCGGGACTCCAGCGCGGAAGACACCGCCCTGGTCCTAGGACCACCCGGACCAGAGAGCCATGGTCCTAGTGGTCCTAGGGCCAGTCCACTGCAGAACCACCCCACGACCTACCGGGAGTACTAAGGCCATGCATCCTCGCAACAGCGCCCTGACGACGCCGGCCGCGGTCGCGCTTTGCGATCTGCAGCACGCCGGCCTCGATCTCGTGGTGGTCAATGAGCGACTTCGAGCGGGACCGGAGGAGCGACTGACGCCAGCGTACGACCGACTGATCCGCCGGCATCGCGACGACCTCGTCACCTTGCTACAAGACGATGGCGTCATGGCGCGGGTCGCCGTCTATCGGCAGCAGTTTCTTGAGTCGCCGCCTGGCACCGCACCGGCCTTCGTGTTCAAGCCCACTCAGTACGCCAAGGGGATCTGCTTTTCGTGCGGTGCGGAACTTGAGGAGCAACGGTACGGCCGGTGCTGGCGGTGTTCGTTGGCGTGGAGGATGGCCGCGCGAGTGCCAATTGCGGCCGGGTCAGCATACGACACGGCGAGAGTCGTCGCGTGAGGCCGCGTTCTCAATTGATGTCGGAAAAAACCGAGGAGCCATCTGGGCGGTAGGAGGCGGCACGGGTTGGCATCGTCGTGGCCACCAACGCCCACCGGTCTGGTTTTCCGCCGCCCTCAGGCCGCGCTACCCCGCCGCGCTGTGGTCAATTTTTGCTCCGCCGTTCTCAGGCCCGCCTCCAGCGTCCCGTTGTCCGACGGCTGAACCAGAGGCCGTTGTCGCGTGTGCCCCGGTCCACGCCCAAGGCACGCATATACTTTCGGCGTTGGCGAGAGTGCCACGTCCAGCCTGAGAGGAGAGCTGCAACAGCATGATCACCGGCGAACTCAAATCCAAGATCGACCGCATCTGGGACACGATGTGGTCTGGCGGCATCTCGAACCCGCTCTCGGTCATCGAGCAGCTCACCTATCTGCTGTTCATCAAGCGGCTCGACGAGCTGCACACGCTGAAGGAGCGCAAAGCCGCCCGCACCGGCAAACCCATCCAGGAGCCTGTGTTCACCGCCGATCAGGACACGCTCCGCTGGTCACGCTTCAAGGACGCCGCCCCCGAGTCGATGTTCGAGACGGTGCGCGACGACGTGTTCCCGTTCATGAAGACCCTCGGGGGGACGGGGGAGGCCGACGGCGAGCGGGGCTCGACGTACACCCACCACATGAAGGACGCCCTCTTCATGATGCCCACGGCTCGGGTGCTGGCCAACGTAGTCGACCAGCTCGACGGCATCGACATGGCCGACAGCGACACCAAGGGCGACCTCTACGAGTACATGCTCGGCAAGATCGCTACCGCCGGGCAGAACGGCCAGTTCCGCACCCCGCGCCACATCATCAAGCTGATGGTGGGCATGACCGAGCCCACGCCCAAGGACGTGATCTGCGACCCCGCGTGCGGCACCGCCGGGTTCCTGATCGCCGCCTCGGAGCACCTGGTCGAGCACCATAGCGACACGATCTACAAGAACGCCACGGCCCGCCGTCGCTTCAACGAGGACACCTTCCACGGGTACGACTTCGACAACACCATGCTGCGGATCGGTAGCATGAACATGCTGCTGCACGGCGTGGAGAACCCCGACATTCGCTACAAGGACTCGCTCGCCCAGGCCGACGACGACGAAGCAGAAGAGTATTCCCTGGTTCTCGCCAATCCGCCCTTTGCCGGGAGCCTCGACTACGAATCCACCGCCAAGGACCTACAGCGCATCGTCAAGACCAAGAAGACTGAGCTGCTCTTCCTCGCGCTGTTCCTGCGCCTACTCCAGACCGGTGGTCGCGCCGCCGTCATCGTGCCCGACGGCGTCCTGTTCGGGTCGAGAAAGGCGCACAAGGCCCTGCGCCAGATCCTGGTCGAGGAGCAGAAGCTCGACGCCATCATTTCTATGCCCTCCGGCGTCTTCAAACCCTACGCCGGAGTCTCGACCGCCATCCTGTTCTTTACCAAGACCAACTCCGGCGGCACGGACCACGTCTGGTTCTACGACATGCAGGCGGACGGCTACTCCCTCGACGACAAGCGCACCCCGCAGCGGGAGAAGAGCGACCTCGCCGACATCCTCGCCCGTTGGCAAAACCGTGACGCCGAGGGTGAGCGGACGCGGACGGAACAGAGCTTCCTCGTGCCCAAGGCCGAGATCGCGGAGAACGACTACGACCTCTCCATCAACCGCTATAAGGAAGTGGAATACGAGGCAGTGGAATACGACCCGCCGAAGGTGATCCTGGGGCGACTGGCAGAGCTGGAGGAGGAGATCGCGAAGGGGCGTGCGGAGCTGGAGCGGAAGCTCGGATGAAATGGCCGACTGCCGCGTTAGACTCTGTTGCGGTTCTTGATCGCCGGTCCGTTCATCCATCCTCCGCCGATGCGGAGACTCCATATGTTGGGCTCGAACATCTTGACAGTGAGGGTGGAATCGATTGCGTCGAGACGGTTGGTTCGGCGGAACTCAAGAGCAACAAGTTTTGCTTCACGGACCGTCATGTCTTATTTGGGAAGCTCAGGCCGTATCTCCGGAAGATCGCCAAGCCAGAGTTCGCAGGAATCTGCAGCACCGACATAATTCCGATCCGCCCCGAGGAAGGGCTGTCGCGAGATTACCTCTTCTATTACCTACGAACTCCGGCGATGGTCGAGCTGGCGACGAATCGCTGCTCAGGTGCGAATCTCCCACGCTTGAGCCCGAAGCAACTAGCCTGTTTTCAAATCCCTCTCCCGCCCCTCGCCGAGCAGAAACGGATTGCGGCGATTCTGGATGCGGCGGACGCCTTACGGGCCAAGCGCCGCGAGTCTCTCGCCCAGCTCGACACCCTCCTCCAATCCACCTTCCTCGACATGTTCGGCGACCCCGTCACCAACCCCAAATGTCCGGTCAGGAGTCTTGGCAATCACCTGGCCTTTGTGACTAGTGGAGGCCGTGGTTGGGCGAAATACTACAGCGACCAAGGTGCGAGGTTCATTCGCTCCCTCGACGTTCAGATGAACTCCGTATCACTTGAGGAAGTGGTTCATGTTGATCCCCCGGACAACGCTGAGGCGAGAAGGACAAGAACTTCA
>CAUZJF010000121.1:0-6759 GCA_963579975.1 Dehalococcoidia bacterium | reverse complement strand
GAAGCCGGTCGCATGCACTCACGCCAACGCCAAGTCGTACCACGACGTCCCGCGTAACAAGACCGACGAGGCGCTGAAGCTGATTGCCGAGGGGGGTGGCGTCGTGGGCCCGACGGCGATCACCGGATTCATGCGGACCGGCGAGGAGTCGACGCTCACTGACTACGTCGACGCCATCGACCACATGGTGGAGCTGATCGGCATCGACCACGTCGGAATCGGCACGGATTTCACGCAGGACATACCGTGGTCGTTCTGGAAGTACATCGGGTCGCAGCAGGGGACGAAGTATCCTGCCACGTTCGTCGACCCGGAGGTCTATCGCCACAAGCAGGCGCGGTATCCGAAGGGATTCGAGACGCCGGACGACCTGCCCAAGCTGGCCGCGGCGTTGGTGGACCGGGGGTACGGGCCCGAGGATGTCGTGAAGGTGCTCGGCGGGAACTGGATGCGGCTGTTTCGTGAGGTGTGGTGAATCGCAGGGTACGGGGGCTGGGGGGCGACTCGGACACGAATTGGCTTTGTGTATTGGGGACCGGCGGGCGGATACGTAGATCCGCCCCTACGTATTGGTCGGGCGCGTGGGGTCACCCTCACCCTTTCGGTGGACTCAGGGCAGGCTCTGGCCCTCTCCCGAGGGCAGAGGGGATTCGATAACCTCCCCCCTCGAGTCGTCTTTAGGCGTGTGCCGGCTTCGCCGAGTCGGTTGCGGTCGCTGGGGTGGGGGACCCCTCCTCGGCGTCGTCTAGCCTGAAGCTCCAGATACCGTGAAACACCACCGGCAGAATCACCAGCGTCGCCGTGAGGAACGCCATCGAGACCACGGTCGCGGTCGGAGCGCCATACAGCTGGGCCAGCCCGCCGGTGATGAAGGTGCCTATCGGGAACACGATATGCGTCGCGGACGACAGGGCCGCGACCCTGCCACGCAGCTTGTCGGGCACTAGCGACTGGATCACGGCGCTCGAGACCGTCCACGCTATCACCATCGTCGAGGCGTAGAACACTAGCACCGGGAACGCGGTGGCAAGGGTGTCGGTCTGGGAAAAGACCAACACCCCGGCCGTCGTGAGGCCCGAAGCGATGGCGATCACCAACCCGCGATGCTCGATCTGTCCGATGGACGCCAACGCGATCGTCCCAATCGTCATTCCCGCGCCCAGGGCGGCGATCAGCAGGCCGAGCACCTGCGGTCCGCCGGAGAAGACCTCCGCGGCATAGACAGGCATTAGTCCCATGTTGGTGGTCGAGATCATCAATAGAAACGCGGCGTGCAGCACCGTGAGCGCCAGCACGATCCTGGTGTTCTTTATGTAAGACGCGGCTTCGCCGAGCTCCGTCAGCATCGTCCGTGGCCGTACCTGATGGTGGTTCTCGTTGTGCCCTTCGATCGCCAGGGTTGATCTGGTCGCGATCAGCAGCAAGACCACCGCAAGCATCGCCGTCTCGCCTGCGCCGATCAGGACGATGGCGAACCCGGCGACAGCCGGAGCGACAAGTCTGGTGAGGCTTTGGGCCAGGGCCCCCAGCGCGAACGAGTTGACCATAAGCCTCTTGGGCACGACGTTCGCCAGTAGCGACTGCTCGGTGGGCAGCAGCACGGCGTTCGCCATTCCGGTCAGGAAGGCGAAGATGAAGACATGCCAGGACGCGACAGGGCCGACGATGACGACGAACCCGAACACGGCCGTGAACACGGCCCACAATCCGAGCGCACCCGCCAACACCTTCTGGCGGTCCCACGCGTCGATGAAGACTCCGGCGATAGGCCCGACGAAGACCGTCGGCAGCATCGCCAACCCGATCGTCAGGCCGGTCAAGAGCGGCGAGCCGGTCAACTCGAAGATCAGCCAGCCTACTACAACATTGATGATCCATCTGCTGGCGGACGTGCTGAACAAGGTCGCCCACAGCAGACGGAAGTTGCGGTGCCTGAACGAATCCAGGGTCCGAATGCGGTGGTAGCCCCGGAAACGTCGTGGAGGGTCCTCGGTTGCGAGGGAGGGATGCCCAGGTTGGGCGACCAGGTTTGAGGGAGTCGGGGTGTCCCCGACGCGGGTGGTGCGCTGAGTCTCTTGCATGGCTGGGCTTTATCTTCCCGTCTAGGGATTTCTGTCGCCCGCTTCTCCGCCCTGGGTCCTCGCTAAAGGTCTGGACAGGTGCCAGCAAGAATCTGTGCGACACAACTATATTACTGCAATGTTTCTCATGAAATCAATGGCCTTTGCGTTGGGTTTTCGACTGGGTTTTGCGGGGATAGGCCCTGCCCATGGTATGACTGACGGCGCCCTGACTGGCTCACGGACCAGAGGGTCGGAAAAGAAGGAAAATGACAGTTCTCACAGTTAACGTCACCATTATCAGTAAAGTAGCCGTTGGCCGTGCCTTGGGGAGGACGTAGCCGCTTCGATCCGATAGCGCAGCGCACCAAGAGCCTCCCTAACGCGGGAGGCTCTTTTCTTTTGGGAGGAGAGCATGACCGATTCTCGGATCGCTTGGTTTGAAGACGAGCGATTTTGGACGAAGCTCTATCCCTTCTTGTTCCCGGACGAGAAGTTCGAGATCGCCGACGGAAAAGGTCCAGAGGCTGATCGACCTCGTCGTCTTCGAGGGCAGCACGGTACTCGATCTGGCGTGCGGCCCCGGCAGGCACTCCGTCGCGCTCGCAAAGAGAGGCCTGCAGGTCACGGGCGTCGATCTTTCGCTCTTCTTGCTCGACAAGGCCAGGGAACTGGCTGGCACGGAGGGAACGGGGGTCGAATGGGTCCGGGAGGACATGCGGAAATTCGCCCGACCAGAAGCCTTCGATCTGGTCGTCAATATGTTCATGGCGGTCGGCTACTTCGAGGACAAGGAAGATGACCTGAAGGTGCTGCAAAACATCCACGCGAGCCTGAGGACGGGCAGCGCATTTGTCATAGACGTCATAAGCAAGGAGTGGCTTGCGAAGAATCTGCTACCTACCACCTCGGAGGAGCTCGCCGACGGCAAAGTCCTCGTCCAGCGGCACGAGATAGTCGATGACTGGACTCGCATCAGGAACCAGTGGATCTTGATCGAGGGCGGCAGGGCCACGACGTTTCGATTCGAGCACACGGTGTACTCTGGTCAGGAGCTGAGGGACCGGCTGCACCAGGCCGGCTTCCGAGAGGTCAAGCTATTCGGCGACCTGGACGGCAACGAGTACGGTCTGGCCGCCAAGCGGCTGATCGCCGCCGCCTGGAAATAGAAAGCGTAGCGAAAAGAAGCAGCAATGGATGAACTAGCCGGAGCATACGACCGTGAACATGTCGCGCAGTTCTACGACCATGTCTATCGCACGAGGAGCCACAAGGACGACGACTACTACGCGAATCTGGCCAAGGGGGAAGGAGCGGGGCCCGTGCTGGAGCTGGGCTGCGGTACCGGGCGCATCCTCATCCTGACCGCAAGGGAAGGACTTGACGTCACGGGCATCGACCTTTCCGAGGACATGCTAGAAATCCTGCGGAGCAAGCTGGCCGACGAGCCGGAGGAAGTCCAGGCGCGGACTCAGGTTGTACCCGCCGACATCCGGGACTTCGACCTCGAAACGCGATTCGAGCTGATCACCGTTCCGGTCCGACCGTTCCAGCACCTGATCACCGTTGAAGACCAGCTGGCGTGTCTCACCTGCGCTCACCGGCATCTTGAGCCAGGTGGACGTCTTGCGCTGGACGTCTTCGACCCCAATCTAGGTTTCTTTGTGGATGTGAGCACGGAGGAGGTCGAGGACGCGAGTCCCAGCAGGATGCCAGACGGGAGGACGGTAGCAGGGAAACACAGGACCGGCACCGTCGACCTTTAAGGCCAGGTGCTGGACTTCGAGCGGATCTACGAGGTCACCGATGCCGCCGGAAAGGAAGAGAGGATCGTGCACGCTTTCCCATTTCGGTACTTCTTCCGCTATGAGATGGAGCACCTTCTGGTGCGAGCGGGGTTCGAGGTGGAGGCCCTTTTCAGCTACTTCGACCGAAGTCCGTACGGCTCAGCGTATCCAGAACAGCTGGTCTTCGTCGCGCGGAAGGTATGAACGGGACCACAAGCGTCGGCTTCTGCAAGACGCTCTGTCGCACGGTCCCGAGTCTAGCGGTTGGGAAGGGGTCGCTTCACGCCGCCGCACTGGTACCTAGTAACGAAAGCCCGCGTTACATGTGCAGCCCTGTAATGCGTGGCGGAATGCTCGAAAACGATGTCGCTGTGTTCTGCAATTAGGTACTAGGTTCAGTAGCTAACCCGGTGTCCAGGTTGCTCCCTAGTGCGAGACTCATACCGTTGTCGTTCCGAACGCAGTGAGGAATCTAAGAAACTCGATCGGCAACTGCGACCGTTCGTCAGGAGTACCACCTTAGATTCTTCAATCGCTGCGCTCAATCAGAATGACAGATAGGCCTGCTCACCGCGCCGAACGAAAGTTGGTCGAGGAAACCTGTACATCGGGTTAGCTAATTGCTACTCCAGACATAAACTGGGGCATAAATGATAACGCCGTAGATGGATGGTGGGTACTAGTTGGGGTGAGAGCGGCGCCCCCGCCACAGATGACCTACGAGGTGCGGCCCCAGGCAGGGCCGAGATGGATCCCGCACTCCTTGGGCATCCCGTCCTCCCACCACCACCTTCCGGCCCGCATGTCCTCCCCCGGCTCAACGGGACGGGTGCAGGGTGCACACCCGATGCTGGTGTAGCCCTTGTCGTACAGATCGTTGTAAGGCAGGTCGTGCTTCCGCGTGTACTCCCAGACTTCTTCGTACGTCCAGTCGGCCAGCGGGTTGACCTTTGCGATTCCACGATGCGCAGCGTCCAGCTCGATTGTTTTGGTGCGAGCTCGCGTCTCGCCCTGCGACCGTCTGAGACCTGACACCCACGCGTCGAGGCTTCCCAACGCCCCGTCTATCGGGTTCACCTTGCGAATGTTGCAGCACAGGAGCCTTAGCGACACGCTCCGATAGAAGGCGTTAGAGCCGTGTTTGGCGACCATTTCGGCGAGCTCGTTTGGGTCGGGGTAGTAGACCTCTATGGGAATGCCGTACCTCTCTCTGACTCTGTCCATCAGGTCGTGAGTCTCTTGCGGAAGGCGACCGGTGTCTACGGTCAGGACCCTTACGTCCGGCGAGACCTTGTAGGCCATGTCGAGGATTACCATTCCTTCGGCCTGGAAGCTGGTGGATAGGGCGACGCGAGAACCGTAAGTCTCGAGGGCCCAGCGGATGACGTCTTCGGCGCTGCCGTCCTGGAACCGGTCGGCCAAAGTTGCGATATCGACACCCGACGGCACCGTCTCGATCTTTTCTTCCTTCAACATTGCTACTCCTTAGCGTTGATGGCGATGACACAAAAAAGCCCCTCGAACTTGTTCCGGTTCGAGGGGCTTGGTTTCGGACTACCGTGGCGTCGAATTACACCTGCACGCGCAAACGCACAGGGGGACGCTCCACCCCCCCGCTACCTGTACAAGTACAGACCATTACAGCGCTGTTCGTTAGATTTTTCACAATCATGCCGAGAGGCATTCTAAAGGCGCCATTGTTGCGCCGTCAAGGGATAGTGGTGACCGCGTCCGGAGAAAGGCATGGAACATAACGGGGCGGACCGCCTAACGCTCGATCTTCAGGATGCGATTGCTTGCCGGGTCGTCGACAAATAACGTGCCCTCGGCGTTGACCGCTACCGACCAGGGAGGCGTGAAGTGTTTGAAGGTGGTGCGCACTCTGCCGCCCGATTCTACGGTGACGGCGCCCCCGTCTACCACGGTGTCGATGATGCCTGTGGACAGGTCTATCACCCTGATGCGGTCGTTCCCGGTATCGGCGAAGTACAATTTGCCGTCCGGACCGAATACCATAGCTCCTGGTGAGAGGAGCATCGCGTCGGCAGCCGGGCCGCCATCGCCCGAGAACCCCCCGCCCTTGTCCGCCGGCAGGTGGTATTCGGCACTGCTCATCTCGACCTCCCGATACCCCTGTCCAGCTACGGTGGTGATGATCCCGGTGGCGGCGTCCACCTTTCGGATGCGGTGGTTCTCGGAGTCGGTAAAGTAGACAGTGCCGTCGACGTGGACCGCAATGCCGTCGGGGTTCGCTATCTCTGCTTCGGTTGCCGGTCCACCGTCTCCGGAAAGGCCTCGCTTGCCGATGCCGGCGATCGTCGTAATGCTCCCCGTTTCCGCGTCGACCCGGCGGATTCGACTATCGGCCGAGAAATAGAGGTTGCCCTGGGCATCGAGGGTGACGACCCTCGCATCCAGGAAAAACGCCTCGGTGGCGGGCCCTCCGTCGCCGGAATTTAGCCTTCGATCGGCCACGGGCGGGCCGCCGCCGGCCACTGTCGTGATTACGCCTGTGCCGGCGTCGACCCGGCGTATGCGTCCGTTACTGAAATCAGCAAAGTACAGGTTGCCTTCTGGGTCCACAGACGGGCCCCTGGCAATCCTGATTTTGGCCTTGGTGGCGGGTCCACCGTCCCCATCGTATCCTCCCCGCTCGCCCCCGGCCACAGTGGTGATGATGCCCGTCGCCGCGTCCACCCTGCGAATGCGGTCACCCTCGGTGATGAACAGGTTGCCTTCGCCGTCCAGCGCCAACCCGGAAGGTCGGTACAGCTTCGCCTCCGTCGCAGCGCCGCCGTCGCCTTCGAGGCCCGGAGATCCGGTGCCCGCGTAGACCGAGATCGTCACGCCGTCCGTCTGAGCACCTGGCGAGGTCGTGGGGGTGGTGGCCTCGGGAGGCGGAGACGATGTGT
>CAUZJF010000120.1:0-6780 GCA_963579975.1 Dehalococcoidia bacterium | reverse complement strand
ACGTGGGCCACTCGGCGCTCCGTATTGCCATAGACTGCGCCAACGCCCTGCCCGTCTCCGAGGAGCCCGTCCACGCGGTGCAGGCGCTTGCCGAGCACGCGATAACCGTCGCCTTCAAGGACGTGCGGGTGTACCCGTATCGCTCGAACGACGTCACCATTTGGGGAACGCCCATCGGTCAGGGCTCCGTCGACTACGAAACGATACTGCCGATCCTCAAATCGCGGCTTCCGGACTCTGCCACCACGACGGGGTGCATCAAGGTCCGCCTGCCACCTAACAACGCCGACCACGACGCCTGGCTGCGCCAGAGCATCGAGTTTCTGAAAGGCCGAATCTAGGCGAACCGCCAGCCTTATATAGCGCCAAGCCTTCACCCTCTACCACGTAAGAATATGTTCGCAGCAACCAAAGACCTCGTTCTGCCGACCACCGTGGTCGGCTCGTACCCCCGCCCCCACTGGTACCGCGAGAGCCTCCGCGGCCGGCCTTTCAAGCGGGCGCTGGCCGACGCGACCTTCCGCGAGCAGTACATGGACGCGGTGGCCTGCTTCACTGGCGATCAGGCGCGGGCCGGCCTTGACATCCTCACCGACGGCGACGCCCGCTTCGACCTGGACGTCGGCGGCCGGTCGTGGTTCTTCTACCCCATCGAGCGAATGGGCGGCATCGAAGGCCACACGGATGGCTCGGCCAGCTGGCAGCAGCGGTTCGGCGTGCGCCCGGGACACATTCTCTGGGAAGTGCAGGAGGCGTACCAGCCACCCCTAGTCACCGGCAAGCTCACGCGGGGCCCGCTGGAGTACGCCGCCGTCTGGAAGGTGGCGCAGCGGATGTCGCCGGCGCCGGTCAAGTTCGGCGCGATCAGCGCTCAGAGCATCGTCACCATGCTCCACAACGAGCACTACCCTTCGGACCGCGAGCTCATCATGGACCTCAGCGCGATCATGAACGAGGAGCTGAAGGAGGTAGCAGCCGCGGGCTGCCCGCTGATCCAGATCGAAGAGCCGTCCCACCACTTTCGTGCCCTCAATCCAGCAGCGACCGATGACGATCTCGAATTCCTTACGGAAGCGTTCAACCGCGAGGTCGAAGGCGTCGACACCGAGGTCTGGGTGCATACATGCTGGGGCAACCCGAACCAGCAGGCGCTCTTCTGGGAGCCGCCATCCTACGAGCGCGCCCTGCCTTACCTGTGGCGTCTCAACGCCGACGCCATTACGTTCGAGTGCGCCAGTTCCGGCGGCAAGGACCTGCCGCTGCTGTCCGGCTGCCCGCCGGACAAGAAGGTCGCCATTGGCGTCGTGAGCCACACCAATACGACTGTCGAGCCGCCCGAGGTCGTCGCCGACCTCATTCGCAGGGCCCTCGACTACATCCCAATCGAGCGCCTGATTCTGACGTCCGACTGCGGCTTCGGCAGAGAAGGCCTGTCACGGCGAATTGCCTTCTACAAGTGCGCGGCCATAGTCCAGGGGGCCAACATCGTCCGGCGCGAGCTGGGCCTTCCAGAAGCCGAGGTCCGCGCCGCCGACCCGAGGCTCGCTTTCGGCGAGGCGTGACGGCGCAGTTTCTCAGGAAGGAGTCGTACCTCTTCTCCGGTCTCTGGGAGAAGAGGTACGTGAGGGCTCCGCTCCTATCCCAAGGAGTTGACACTTGTGCGAGAACATCGGTGTGCGCTCACTCGCAGCGGCGGGCTCACACGCAAACTTGAATGATGAAAGGGTTGAGCATATGCCAACCGGGAAAACCGGTATGGAGGTCTACAAAGACTCCGTCGTGATCGACGGGCTCAACGTGAGCAACTGGGGAAGCCCCGCGGTCTACCAGAGCTTGCACCACGGCGGCGTCTCGGCTATCAACGCGACCATCGCCATCTTCGAGAAGTACGGTGAGGCGATGGACCGCATCTCGACCTGGCTGCGGATCCTTCGCGAAAGGGCCGACACGCTCATACAAGTGAACACGCCCCAGGACATCCTCGACGCAAAGAATAGCGGCAAAACAGGCGTGATCTTCGGGTGGCAGAACGCCAGCCCAATCGAGAATGACCTCGACCGGCTCGACGTCTTCTACCAGCTAGGCGTCCGGATCATCCAACTCACCTACAACGAGCGGAATCTGCTCGGCAACGGCTGCTGGGAGCGCACCGACGACGGGCTCAGCAAATTCGGAGTCGATGCCATCCGTGAAATGAACCGCCTCGGCATCCTGATCGACTTATCCCACGTCGGTGACCGCACCACCCTGGAAGCCATCGAGCGGTCCGAGCAGCCGGTCGCGTGCACCCACGCCAACGCAAGGTCCTTCGTCGAGCACGTCCGCAACAAGACAGACGACGCGCTGAAGCTGCTCACCGAAAAGGACGGCGTCGTTGGGGCCAACGCCTTCCCGCCCTTCCTACGCAACGGCTTTCAGTCGACGTTATCCGACTACGTCGATGCCATCGACGACCTCGTCGAGCGCGTGGGAATCGACCACGTCGGCATCGGGACCGATTACACCCAAGAACAGCCCAAAGAATTCCTCGACCATATCATGTCGTACCAGGGCACGAGGTTCAACGAGCGACGCCTCGGGTACCCGGACACCGTGGTACACCCCGAAGGCATGGAGACCCCCGACACGCTCTCCAACGTCGCCGCGGGGCTGCTGGCGCGTGGCTACAGCCACGAAGATATCGCGAAAATACTCGGAGGCAACTGGCTCCGGCTGCTACGCCAGGTCTGGCGCGAGTAGAAGGTTCACCACAGAGAGCACAGTGATCACAGAGAAGGGAAGGATATATTTGCTCTGTGTTCTCTGTGGTTAATCCTTCCTAGTGGATGGCGGCGGCTATGGCAGCCGCTCGCTCGTTGACGAGCCGGCCCTCGGCGAACCGCGCCAGGTCGAACGGCTCGATCAGAGAAGGCGTCTTGTCGGTGGCGACCAGTTCCGCAGTGCACTTCCCCGCGATCGGCGCCGCTTTGAATCCCCAGGTGCCCCAACCGCAGTTCAGGACGAACCCCTCGACGCCATCGACCTTGCCGATGATCGGCGCGTAGTCGGGCGTCATGTCGCACAGCCCTGTCCATTGGCGTAAAATCTTCAGGTCGCGTACCTGCGGGAGCAGCTCGAGCGTGTTGCTCGCAAGCTCCTCCAACATCTTGAGCGTGGAGCTGTGGCTGTAGGTCGGATAAGGGTCGACAGGACCACCGATCACCAGCTCTCCCCGGTCGGTCTGGTAGACGTAGACGTGCAGGTCGGCCGATGAGATCGTAGTATGGATGAACGGCTTTACAGGCTCAGTGACCATCGCTTGCAGCGGGTAAGTATCTATCGGCAGATCAATGCCGATCATGGCGGCGATCGTCGAGGTCCAGCCGGCCGTCGCGCTCACCACCGTCCCGGCGCTGACGTGGCCCGCGGTCGTCTCGACGCCGGTAACCCGGCCATTCTCGCGGCTCAGGCCGGTCACCTCGGTGAAGGGATGGATCTCGGCCCCAAGCTTGTCGGCGCCCCGCCCGTAACCCCAGACAACGGCGTCGTGGCGCACGGTCCCCGCCTTTGGGTGATACAAGGCCGCCATTACCGGAAACACCTTACCTTCGCGGAGGTCCAGCTCTGGCACGAGCTCCTTGATCTTCTCAGGGCCGATCAGTCGGCTGTCTACCCCTAGCAGCTGGTTGAATTCGGCGCGGATGTTGAGCCAGTATACCGACGACTCGGTGTGGCCGATGTCCAGTCGGCCCATCTGGTCGAAAAGAAGGTTGTACCGCAGCTCTTGGGCCAGCCGCTCATAAAGTTTGTGGCTCTCGCGGAAGAAAGGGATACCCTCCGGCGTCAGGTAGTTCGACCTGATGATCGCCGTACTCCGGGCGCTGCCTCCGCCGCCGATATAGCCTTTGTCGAGGACCGCGACGTTCCGCACACCGAGTTTGCCAAGGTAGTACGCTGTCGATAGTCCATGCACCCCCGCCCCGACGATAACCACGTCATAGCGGTCTTTCAGAGGCCGCTTCCGCCACATACGATTCTTCCTAAACAGCTGCAGCATGGTCACCGCGGTGAAATCATCCTCGTAGTTGGATTAGAGCCTCTGTGCCGAAGGGCTTCAGGCCATAGCGCTCTCCGGCCTCCATCAGGGCGTCCCACATGTACTCGCCGTACTCCCTGGCAAAGTAGAGTTCGTAGCTGAGAAGCCCTCTGATATCACGCCGCAGGACGGTGCCGTGGATCTCCGCCACCTTGCCCTGGGCGCAGCTCATGTCGACGAACGCTTCCGGGGAGACATTCGTCTCGGTGACTGCCGCCAGTAGCAGATGCGACTGCGGACCCGCTACCGCGACGCCCGCGTGCCCTGACGTAACGTTCACCCAGTGTGCACATACGGCCTCCACGTCTTCGAGCACGTTGGCGACGGCCCTGGCCTGCCTGGGCGCTGTGATAAACAGAGCCTCGTCATCGGCAAGCCGTGCCTCAACCACATCGGAAATGCCCGAGTCCTCGGTGAACTGTCGGACCGTCGTGCGTCCTGTGGGTATCGTGGTTACCTGGCGGAACGCCTCGTTCAGGAACGAATCGAGGTCGTCGCAGTAGACTCTGAGCTTTCCGACTGGGCTGATGTCGGCGATGCCCACGCCCAGCCTGACGCTCCCGATTTCATCGTCCACTGCCGTATATCGTGACGGGCGCGACCACCCATCGCTCTCGACCATCGTCGCGCCGTGAGCGAGATGAATCGGGTGAAAGACGCTCAGGGCGACCGGGCTATCCGCGGCCATCTCTATTCCCTCAGCTTCTTCCCGTCCGGATCGTAGAACGGCTGCATTGTTACGTTCGCGGCATACGTATCGCGACCGACACGGATATGGACCGTCGTACCCTCTTCGGCCAGCTCCGCTGGCACAACGGCGAACCCGAAACCTTTGCCAAGAGTCGGACTTAGCCTCGAGCTCGTCACGCGTCCTATTGGAGTGCTGCCAGTGACGACGGGGTCACCGTCGTCCGGGACCGCGTCATTCTTCATGACAAACCCGACCAGCACGTTTTTCGCGCCTCGTTCTTGCGCGGCCACCAGACCGCCCCGGCCGATGAAGTCTTCTTTGTCGAACCGGACTACCCAGGCGCTTTCGCTGTCCAGCGGTGTGCTTAGCATGTCCGTATCCTGGCTGGGAATGATGTGTTTCTTTTCGAGCCGCAGGATCCGCTGAGCTTCGACGCCAAAGGCCCCGATGCCGTACTCTTCGCCGGCGTCCATGAGGGCGTCCCACATGTATTCCGCGTATTCGGCCGGAAAGTGGAGTTCCCAGCCGGTCTCACCGACGAACCCAATCCGCAAGAAGATGGTCGGGACGCCGGCGGCGTCCCCCCGCTTGGACCGCATGTATCTGAACGCCTTGGGCTCCAGGTCGACGTCGGTCAGCTTGCGCAGCGTGTCGCGTGCCTTCGGGCCGGCGACGTTGATCGCGGCCAGGCCGCCGGTCACGTTGGTGACGTGAGCGCACTGACCAGTCCCCGCCAGCCACCACTTGAACCACTCCTCGATGATCTCGACGTTGGCCGTAGATGTGGTGACGAAGTAGTGGTCTTCCGAAATGCGCGTAACCGTGCCGTCGTCCATGATCGTGCCGTTATCGGCGCACAGCATGCCGTACCGGATTCTCCCTGGGCGCAGGTCGGAGAAACGGTGCGTGTACACCTTGTCGAGCAGGGCCGGCGCATCGTTGCCTTGCACGTCGAGCTTCCCCAGAGTGCTGACGTCGATAATCCCGACACCCTCTCGCACCAGCAGCGCCTCATCCTGAGGCGATCCGTAGCTGTGCTGTCTTCGCCAGCCCCCAGAATCAACGATTTTGGCGCCGAGCGACTGATGCTTTCCGTCGAGCGGCGTCCTCTTGACTGGAATGTGCCCAGGACCGGCGAGAGTACCCAGAGATACAGGCGCCACGGGAGGCCGCGAAGTCGTGGCTCCGATCTCGCCTACGCTCTGACCCGTCCGCTGCGAAGTGATCCGGGCAAGAGTGCGGTGACACATCCTCCCCTGACACGGCCCCATCGTTGCCGTCGTGTACCGTTTAAGGGTCTGGATATCCTCGAACCCTTCGTCTATTGCCTGTTCGATATCCTTTACGGTGACGTCCTCGCAGACGCAGACAAATTTCTTGATCCCTTGCTCCGGCACGACCAGTGGTGATGTCGAAGACGATTTGCTGAGTTTCGCGGATTGCGCCCCGTCGAGCTGCTTGCGAAGCACGGCTGGGGTGATCGACGGCTTCAAGCCCAAGCCGGCTGCTGCTTCGGCCCCGGCCAGCCGACCCTGCAGTATCGAGCTTGCCAGATCGGTTACGCCGGCGACTTCCCCAGCCACATGGATCGAAGGCGGTAGCTCACTGGGAACCTCGAAGTCGCGGGACTCGTCGTGGACCGTCGAGCCTCCGGCCTGGTACATGAGCGAGTTGGCCGGCTGAAATCCACCGCTCATGGCTATAACGTCGCAGTCGAACTGGCGCTCCTCGGTGGTCGGCTTCCCGTCGACGAGGCGGGCCATCGTCCCCCCGACCACCTTCCTCACGCCTTCCCCTCGAATCAGCACGTGAGAAGCGAGCACAAGGACGCCGCGAGACCGCAGCTCTCCGGCCGCGTCGAGGGCGTGAGGAAACTCTGGTCTCGAGTCGGCCACCACCGCTATGCGGAGGCCCGCGTTCAGCAGGTCCAACGCCGCGTGGTAGCCTTGGTCGCCCGTGGTGATCACCATCGCCGTAGACCCCGGTGAGATTCCGTAGAGGTGAACCAGTCGTT
>CAUZJF010000119.1:0-6889 GCA_963579975.1 Dehalococcoidia bacterium | reverse complement strand
AGACCATTTACCCGGTCCGCATCAGGGTCGAGGCTGTCGACCGCGTCGGGCTGCTCAACGACATCACGTCACTCGTTTCGGACGAGAAGGTCAACATCGCGTCTTGCGTCACCGAGGAGTTCGACGACATCAGTGTCATCTCACTCACGGTTTACATCGTCGGTATCGACCAGCTTAGCCGCCTGTTCTCAAAGCTCGAGGGCGTCGATGGCGTTGTGAACGTCTCCCGGGCACGGAAACTGGCGGTCGCCAAAAGCTGACCCCACTTTACGTCACACGTTCCACGCAGTACACTTATTCGGCCCAGGAGGTAACGTTTTGCCCAGTGCAAAATCGGCCCGTGTTGCTGAAAGAAAGCGGCAGCGCAATGCTCCGCTTCGGACGAAGGCGAAGAACTTCGTGACAAAGGCTCGACGCGCCATTGAGGCCAACGACCTCGACACCGCCGAGAGCGCCGTCAAGGAAGCCGTCGTTGCCCTCGACAAGGCCGCCCAGAAGGGCGCCCTCCACCGAGGGAACGCCACCCGCCGCAAGTCCCGCATCATGCAGCAACTCCACGCCGCCCAGAATAGCTAGCGAACTCACCGCAAAGTCCGCTGAGAGCGCAGAAGGGGGTCGGAAGCCAACCCCTCGTTGCCTAGCTTCAAGGGGACGCCATCGTGGGACCCCGAACCATCGTCCGATGGGCGTGGCTTCCGACGATAGCGGTAGCACTGGCGGCGTGGGCTCAAGGCGCCCAACCTGCCCCCAGCCCACTACCGGAATTGTCGTCGAGCGCCACCGCCGAAAGCCCCGGAAACTGGCGCTATCACCTGAGACTCTCCAGGTCGCCACGCCCACTCCCGAAACGACCGCGACACAGGACGACAACTCGCCATCGACCGCTGAAGCCGTCTCCTCGATCATCGCCCCCTCGCAACGGCGCGGAGGGCATCTTGGCCGATGGTCCACGGTGGACCCGGCGACCGCGACAGAAGAGGAGTTGCGGGCTCTCTACACCAAGGACGCCGACTGGACGGTCTTGACTGGAGAGAACTGCACCGTCCCACCAAGTGAAGTGCATGTCATTACCGGTGTCCGGCCCGACCTGCCAGAGGTGCTGGAAGCCTTCGGCACCAATGTGGTGGCACGGCGGGTAGTCGACGTCTCGAGTGCCAGGATTGATACCTGTCGAGAAACACGAAGCGGGTCACCGGACCGCAATACCAGACTTGCTCCTTTGGACCCCGGCGACTCCGTCCCCGGCCTGCTCGTCGAAGAAATCCCCTGGAAGACCAAGAGCTAGCTTCCCGCTATCGCGGTTGGCTCCTCACCCCGTTATCAGCGAGCCACAACGACTTCTTTGGCCAGCTCATACTCGTAGATGGCTGTCTCGGGGTGGAAGGCGGCCCAGCCGTACCACTCCGTGATGAACGAGGGAACGTAATCGAGCTAAGCGCCCTTTAGCTCACCTGCCACGGCCAACCCCTGAAGATCCCACGTCGAACCGGTCTCCGTGTCCTCGAAGCGGTTTTCGGAAGTAGCACGGAACTCGAGAGTCATGCCGCTGACCACACGCGAATACGCGCCGGCCGACACCGCATCCGGCGCGTACCATACGACGACCGGCTGTCCGCAATCTCGTCGTTCGCGACCCGGTCAGCGGCTTCGTGCAAGTCCAAAACGTATGCGCCGTAGGGGCCGTCGACCTCAACGCCCACGACCAGGGCCGACTGTGGCAGCCGGGAGTCCGAGCGCAACAGCGATGAGACGAAACTCCTGCCGAATCCGGCTCTACCCAGGGCCGGCTCTCGGTAGGGCCGCTTCCACGGCGTGTCTTCCGAGAGCACCAGCGTACTTGGGGTGCAGCCGTCTCCACTCGTCCCAAATGGCATGCATCACCGGAGCCAGCTCCATCCGCGTGCCCGCCAACTAGCCAATCCGTCCAGGTGCGACCACACGGAGTCGGTCTGGAGGTCTTTCATCGCGAAGACCCCGTTGTACAGCCCGAAAAGCTCGAAGGTGAGCCTCTCGCCGTCTACCGCGGGGTTGAACCCAACCCCCGAGCTGCACACTATTCAATACGTTATCAGGGAAGGCGTGCCCTCGATGGCGTCGTTGACAATGTGGTGGAACGCGATCTGGCGGAGCGGATAGGCGCGATGGGCCTCCCCGTGGCTCAGCCCCAGAACAATGTCGGAGGCGCCAAGAAAGGTCGCTTCATCGACGGTAACGAACTCGGGGTCGGTCAGCGCTTTGAACGTCCCGACGCCGGGTCCGGCTATGAGCCTCTCCGGAGCGAACTCCGATGCTGGTTGGTCGACGCCACCCGAGTTAGTCTCGTCGACCGTCTGGCTAGACGGAAGGGCGTCCGAGACCTGCTCAGACGCATGCCGGCGGCGGCGGCCGGCGCCGTGGAGGAGGACCCGCTCGAGCAGGCCACGCCAAACACTAATGCGAGTGCAGCCGCTTGCACGAGGAGCGACAACACGCGGCCTTCGCCTACGATTCTATTGCGGCCCCGGAGGTCCGTGAAAATCCTGCGCTCGTCAGCCATGCTCGCCGGGGTGCGCCAGGGCGCCCTCGATAACCCTGACCAACTCCCTGGCCGAATCCGGGCTCAGTTCGACCGAGAGCCGTGCGCCGGCGCCCCGGTTGGGGTTGTCGAAGTCGATGAGGACCGCCTCGTCCATCTGAGCGTGAAACGGGTGATCGTAGGAGACCTGCGCCCGTTGGACCGGAAACCATCCCTGGGGGCCCTTGGCGCTACCCTTGATGTCGGTCAGCTCGACGTGTCCGGTACACATTCTTCGTTTACCTCCGCTGTGGATGAAACTCGGTCTAGCTCAGGTGCTTATCGAACCACTCGAACACCAGCCTCCAGCCCTCGACGGCAGCCTGTTGGCTGTAGCTGGGGCGGTAATCGGCGAAGAAGCCGTGCCCCGCGTCCTGGAACGTGTGGAACTCGTAGGTCTTGCCATGGCGCTGGAGCTCCTGCTCGATCATCGTGACCTGCTCCGGAGACGGGCTCGTGTCGTCGATGCCGAACAGCCCCATGAGCGGGCAGTTGAGACCTTCTGTCATGTCGATGGGGGCCGTCGGCTGTCGCTCGTTGAGATCGTCCGGCGGCACGACGATTCTGCCCCCATAACATACGATGCCCGCATCCAGGCTGGGGATGTTGCACGCGACCAAATATGTCTGTCGCCCACCGGAGCAGAAGCCCATGACACCCACCTTGCCGTTGTTATATGGTAACGATCGCAGCATCGACGCCGCGCCTTCGACGTCCCCGATGGTACGGGCGTCGGGGTTCCCTCCGCCCGCTCTCACAACCTTGGCTACGTCCTCTGGGTCGCCGGGGCCCTCCCTGTGATGCAGGTCCGGTGCGATGGCTGCGTATCCGTGCGCGGCCAGCTTACGCACTACCTCCTTCTGGTGGGTCACAAGGCCAAAGACCTCGTGAATGACTACGACGCCGGGGTACGGGCCCGCGCCGATAGGACGAACCAGGTAGCCTGAGATCTGGTCGCCCTCGTTACCAACGAGGCCCACCGTCTCCGCGATCATGCCTTCATATGAGCTCAATGCACCCTCCTGGCTGGCCTGTCGTGCGTGATTCGATCCAGCATCGACTCACAGCAATGTCATTGGTATGAAACATAGAGCGCTCCAAGGGTTGGAAAGAGCCCCCCTCTCAATTTTCCTCCGGCGGGGGAAGAGGTAAAACTCCGCCCTTTTCATCCCTTGGGGTGTCCCGTGTCACGGGACATGGACGATTCCGAGAAATCCTCGACGAGGAATCTAAAGGACCTCGTCGCCGAGTGCGGTCTCCATTCGAAATCGACCTTGGTTGTTCAGTCGTTCCGTTCACTCAAAACGACACCTCCGGCGCGATAGTGAATCCGGGACCGGCGACCGTAGGGGCGCATTGCATGCGCCCGAAGCCTGTCCACAAAGGACGTCCGTCGTTGAGGTACAGTGGCCTCGATTCGTCCTCGTCATGCCCCAGGTTCCAGACCCGAATGTCCCGCGACCGCCTGGTGCGTTACCCGAGAGCCCGTAACGATCGCCGCCAACCCTTCAAGGCCCACCCCTCGGAGCAAACGCGCGGCCGCCTCGGCCAACATGAGCCCCACGACAACACCGAACGAATCGTAGAAGATATCCTGCCAGCTTGGAACCCTCCCGGGCACGACAGACTGGTGAAATTCGTCAGAGAGCCCGTAACCTATGGCTACGACCAGTACGATCGGCCACATTGAGGCGCCGGCGTACTTGCCCTGAGCCAACACCAGTCTCGAAAGGAGAAACGCCAGGACCGCGTATTCGACGGCGTGCGCGACGCTGGGCGGCACGGTAAAACCCGATGCTCCTTCGATCGTGGACGACTGGAGGCTCGAAACTGCGAAGATCGCCGTCATCCAGGCGATGGCTGGTACCCAATAGACGACTACCTGTTTGCTGCTTGGCATAGCTTGACCGAGAGGAGGAACTGATAGCGAGACAGCGACCGTTCGTGTACACTCGGTCAGCCGTTACGATAACCGCAGACAAAGCTGCCTGACCCCGAAAGGCCGTACTACCGATGCCAGAGATCCGTAACCTTACCGCAACCGACCAGCTAGAAAGGGACTGGCTGGAGTCCGGGCTGTTCAAGCTTGCCGAGGAGCTGCGTCGGCAGAAGTCGACCAACTCACTTGCGGGAAAGTCGCTTTACTGTCTGTTTTATGAGCCTTCTTTCTTGACCCGGACGTCCTTCGAGCGGGCGATCGGACTGTTGGGCGGAACCGCGTACCATACCGAGGACGCATCCCAGTTCTACCCCGTCCGGACACCCAGCTACGTAGATAATATCATAAGCATCCTGGCCAGCCTGCATATAGATCTGGTGGTCCTCAGAAGCAGCGAGCCCGGAGTTGTCGAGCGGGCCGTCGCGGTCGACGCGCTCCCCGTCATCAACGGCGGCAGTCTCGACGATCACCCAACCCAAGCATTGGCCGATCTTTGCACGCTAAACCTTGACCTGGGCGGCATCGACGGCGTGCAAATAGCCGTCGTCGGACGCCTGGAGCACCGGAACGTTAGCGCTCTCCTCAAGGGCCTCGCCCTGTTCGACGAAGTAAAGGTCACGTTGATTCCCTTCAGTGGGCAGGCGGACCCGGCGGTCGTCTCATATTGTGAGCAGCGAGGAGTGCGACTCACTACCTCCGAAGACATTGAGTCCGTAAGGGACGCTGACGCCATCTATCTCAACGGGCCCAGGACGGTCGCCCACGCACAGCTTCTGCGGGCCCGCGGGTCCTTCAAGCTCCGTGTCGACGCCGATTTCATGGCCAAGTTGCGGCCTCACTGCGTTATCCTCGATCCGATGCAGCGAAGCGGCGACTTCCCCATCGAGGTCGAGGACAGCCGCTTCGCATTCTATCGTCAGGCCGAAAACGCGCTCTTCACGCGCATGGCCCTTCTGAACCAGATGCTGGGGGCGTGATGGCGCCGGGCCGTCGGACACGCTCGCGCTACCACCTATGAGGGGAACTCCATGGGTGCCTTCACGATAGCAATTCAAATCGGTGATCCTAATGGGCACCGCTTTGAGGAAGTCGAGGCTCTTGTAGACACGGGAGCAACACTCGCAAGTGCTCCGGTGTCCCTTCTCAAGAAGCTGAACGTATCCCCGATGCGCCGCGGCACGTTCGAATTCGCGGATGGGCGACAAGCGGAAATGGAGATCGGTGAGACCAGAGTCCGGGTTGAGGGCGTCGAAACCACCACTCCCGTCCTGTTCGCCGACGATAACGCCTCGCCTCTATTGGGCGCAATGACCCTTGAAAGCTTACTGCTCGGCGTCGATCCCTTCAATCAGTGCCTCGTTCCTGTCACCGGAATGCTAAAAGGCTGACGTGCTCAAGGGCCGCCGACGGACAGCTTGAGGGACTGAGCGGGCGACCCAAGGTTCATATCATGCTATGCTTTCCTTAGTGGCTTACCAAGCTCAAGTCGTGGCAACGGGTAGTCGCGCACTGGCGCAGGCCGTCGCCCAGCGGGCGTTGAAAAACTATCCGATCCATTTTGTGCGAAGCCAATAGTTGTAGTTAGCCTTTCTGTCTCACAAGGAGGCGGATGGCAGCGAGAGGAAGGACGCTGAAAAACAATGGCCACGTTGTCCTAACCCTGCGGTTTGAGGACGATCAAGAGAGCAAGCGGTGAGTAGGGACGTGCGTTGAACTCGGTACCAGCACCTTCGGGCGTTCGTTGCCCAAAGTCCAAGAGGAATTGCACGAACTTGTGACCCTCCACCTGGATGGATTGGAGGAAGTTGGTGAGTGCAAACGGTTCTTCGACGAGCATCAGATCGAAATCCAATGGCAAAAGGTCGATGACGAGGTCACTCTGCGAGTCCCGTATCCAGATCTCGTGTATAATTCTGGCCCTCCTATCAAGGTGGCTCCGTTACTCCAACCACACATGTTTCCCTTCCCTCAACCTACGGACACTGAATTGGCAACTGCCGGTGCATAGGGCATGGCCGATATCTCACCCCCGACAGGCCGACAGCTTCTGAAGTTGTTGACTGATAATGGGTGGGAGGTGGTCAGAAAAGCGAATCATGGAATCTCAATCAAGAAAAGGTTCCGCGACAGAACAAGGGTAGCAATCGTGCCCGACAAGAACGAACAGCTACCCGCGGGCACGTTCAGCGCGATACTTGGCCCGAAGCAAACAAACCTGAAGAAGGCAGGTTTGCGACAGGCTACTCAACAAGTAGTCAGACCCGTAGGGCATATCCAGTGGGGCCGAGATTCCGGTCCCACTGTTTTTTCTAAGCCGTGACCTCTCCGAACTATTAATAACGCTTTCATGGTGACGATAGCTGGCTCGATGCTACTTTTCTTCCGTTGGCGCCGGT
>CAUZJF010000118.1:0-6929 GCA_963579975.1 Dehalococcoidia bacterium | reverse complement strand
TGGCTCCACCGTTGTAATAGTGTGACCGTCATCGTCGTCCGGATCTGCTGAATGGTCTCGCTTCCGCCGAAACGAGACCACCCCCTCTCTCGGTAGAAAAACCACGGCGATGATGGTTGCCGGCAGGTAAAAGACGGCATGCACGATGATGGCGTAGGCGAAACTGTCGGCGTCGTCGATGCCGAGGATGCCCAACACGTAGACGACGGCGAACTCGAAGGTGCCCAATGCACCAGGCGCCGCTGGCACGGTGGTGGCAAAAAGGGTCGTTCCCATTATTACCAGAGTCGCTGCGACCGGGGATATGGGCAATTCAATCGCAACGGCGATGATCCACGCCGTCGTGCCAACCAGCACCCAATAGGCCAGGCTCATCAGCAGGGCGGACACGAGCCTCGAACGCTCGTGTCGGAACTCCAGGATGGCCGCGGAAACCGCCGCCACGAATGTGATCCGCTGAACGAAGGCCAACGCCTGGCCGCCCCAGGCAACGGCGGTGACAAGCCCAACGGCCAGTAAGGCAAGGGCCACCGCGCCCCAGACCAGGGCCCCAAGGACCTTCATCTCAGGCACGAGGAAGAAGGCGACGCCGAGTATCGTTGTGCTCGAAACCACGTCTACAACCCTCTCCATTCCCAGAGCGGCGACGGCGGTGGGGCGAGCGACCTTATCCTTCAGTGTCAGGACGGCCAGCTGGTAGATCTCGCTGGCTACCCTGACGGGCATCAGATTGCCAATCCCGAGACCCTCGTGTTGGATAATGAACAGGCGCCAGACCGAGATATCTTCGTTCAGGAACAGCACTCGCCAGCGCGCAGCTCTAAGGAGTCCAGCCAGCATGAAGACTGAGACGGCCAACGCGAGTGTCGCCGGCGAGACGCGGCCGAGGGCGTCGACCACTTTCTCCCACTCGAGACGGCTGATCACCAGCCAACCGAGCCCGGCGCTGGCGACAAGCCCGATGGCAACGCTGCCGATTCCGAGGACCCTGCGTTTCAAACGTATCCTCTGTCGAAGCCGGTTCATCCCGACGTAAAGTAATACGCCTCCGGACGGCCGGAGACGGCCACGTAGTATAATCCAGCCCTCAAACGGCTTCCAGGCGAATCTAGTCCTTGCTGCGACTAGATACGTAAGCTTCAGGACGCGGCAGGTCGATTGGTTGCGGCTCCTCTGACCCGGATACGGGGGCCCCCCGTTAGATGCTGATAGACATCCACACGCATCTCGACTCCTTCACGGAAGGAGAGGTGTCCGAAATACTGGCCCGCTCGCGATCCGCGGGTGTAGGGCTGGTGATTACGGCCGGCACCACGGTGGAGGCATCGGCGCGTTCGGTCCAGTTGTCGGGCCGGTTCGACGAGCTGTTCGCCGGGGTTGGGATCCATCCGATGGACCTGACTGGACCCGTCGATGACGTGACCTCGGAGCGACTTCGCGACCTGGCGACCTTGTCAGACAAGGTCATCGTCATGAGCGAGATCGGTCTCGACTTCATGGAGGGTCACCCGGATCGGGCCGTCCAATATCAGGCCTTCCGGGAACAGATCAGACTGGCGATGGACCTCGACCTGCCTATCGTGTTCCATAGCAGGGAGTCGCATTCGGAGGTCCTGCGTCTGCTGCGGGAGGAGCGGGCCTACCAGGTCGGGGGTGCGATGCACTACTTCCAGGCTGACCTGCGGACTGCTCGGGAGGCCATCGATTTGGGGTTCTTCGTCTCACTTGCCAGGTCGCTGCTGAGGCTTCCGGCACTCCAGGAGGTCGCGGCAGAGTTGCCTCTCGAGGATATTGTCCTTGAAACGGATGCCGCGCCACAGCCCTTCAAGGACAAACGGAAAAACTGGACGGAGCCGCGGCACGTCTCGGACGTCGCCGTAAAGTTGGCCGAGCTGAAAGGCGTGACTCGCGGCGAGGTGGAAGCCGTGACGAGCGACAACGTTGCAAGGCTGTTGGGCGGTCGCTGGGAAGCCGTCAACAAGGTGCTCTCCGCGAATGATGGATAGCTGGCAGAGGATGGAGTCGAGGCAGTCCGAGACTGTGATACAATTGCGCCCCCTATAGCTTTACAGGTAGCTCTGGCTGGCGATCCGCAGCCCAATGGTGGCGGCAGGACTGCATTCCCGGGTATGAGGTGGAGCATGAACATCTACGTTGGCAGAGTGGCCTCAAGAGTCAAAGACGATGACCTTCGGAAAGAGTTCGAAAGGTATGGCGAAGTCTCTGACGTTAGGGTAGCGAAGGGCTTCGCCTTCGTGGAGATGCCCGACGAGACCAAGGCGGCCACGGCCGTCAAGCTCTTGGACGGCAAGGAGATGGACGGCCGCAAGATCAGTGTGAAGGAGTCCCTGCCGGTCGCTGACGACATACCACTCTGGCGCCGGGTTATTCGCGCGTTGGCGGGTGGGGGAGTCTAGCCGGCTAAGGGCGAGGCAGACGAGTAGCCGCTGACAGACCGCAGAACGGAAGGGGTGGGCCGACGTCACCGCGACGAAGTGGGGCATAGAGAAAACGGGGCGCCCAAACGTAGGGGTGCCCCGTTTGGTTTTCGCGCTGGGCCGTTCGACTAGGCGCCAAACCGTGTTTCCGCGACTGGATCGCTATACGTTACGCCTTTGGTGGCCCAGAAGATCTCGGCTACCTTGTCGACCGATTCGACCAGGCTCTTCGCCGAGTCGAGATCGACGTTCTGCTTGTTGGACGAGGCGAGCTTCGTCGTTTCCCAGACAGTGGTGTGAAGGTCCGGGTACTTCTCCAGGTGCTCGGGCTTGAAGTAGTCGTGCCACAGGATGTCGACCTCGTGCTTGACCAGGTCGGCGTGCTGCTCTTTGACGGCTACGTAACGTCCGAAGGTGTTGCCATGCGCTGCGTGCTGTTCTTCTGTGCCATGTTCGGGGTATGCGAGCGCCTCTATCCTCATCACCATCTTCAAGACCGTCTGGGCGGCGATCTTCGCCGAGATAGGGTCATAGATTCCGCATGGGATGTCGCAGTGCGCCTTAGCGACGCGAACGGGCAATAAGCGGGCTAGCTGTGGGAATCGTTTCATCGGAGCTTCCTTTCTTAAATATGGTGTTTAAGCTGCTAGAAGGTTACCGGAACCGACTCGATCAGGCAACCTCCACAACGTCGGCGGTCAGGACACTCGACCGAACCTACGGAGTGGCCAGTAACGCAATACGACCCGGCCTTCGATCAGCGCCGATGGAATTGGCCCCAGGGTCCTGCTATCGGTGCTGCGATGCCGGTTGTCGCCCATAACGAAGAACTCGGCTGGGCCGACCTCCCAGGAGGCTTCGCCGAGCCCAAGCGAAGCCGGCAGCCTGCCGAGATAGGGCTCGTCCAGGTGCGCACCGTCGACGAACAGCAGCCCGTCTTGAATGCTGACCGTCTCCCCCGGCAGACCGACGACCCGTTTCACGTAGCTCGGTTCCGGGCCTCGTCGGTCTCGGACTATGACCAGGCTCCTGCGAGGGAGTCTCGGTACGGAAGTTCCGACAGACCGCACGACAAGGTGCTGTCCGTCCTTGATTGTTGGGCTCATACTATTTCCCTGGATTACATAAACGCGAAGCTGGAAAAGGCGGGCGAAGGTCAGGGTCATTGAACGGCCAGGTTGGGCGAGTCGCCCGTGAATAGAGGGTTGGGTTGTGGCGGTCCGCACGGCGGCTTTGTTTTCACTCTTCGGCGTGGTTCCGGAGCGGGGAGCATCAGCGAGCGGATAGGATGCTCGCGCCGCCGGTTAGCCTTCGGCCAGCCACTGGGCCATCTCCTTTACGTGATAGCTGATTATGATGTCGGCGCCGGCCCTCTTGATTGCGGTCAGAATCTCGATCGTTACTTGTCGGGAGTCTAGCCACCCGTTCTCTGCTGCCGCCTTGACCATCGCGTACTCCCCGCTGACGTTGTAGGCCGCAATGGGAATGGTGAACTGCTCTCTCGCCCGGGCGATCACGTCGAGATAGGCCAGCGCCGGCTTCACCATGACTATGTCCGCCCCTTCCTCGATGTCCTGGGCGATCTCACTCATGGCCTGGCGGGCGTTGGCCGGGTCCATCTGGTACCCGCGCCGGTCGCCGAACCCGGGCGAAGACTCGGCCGCGACCCTGAACGGTCCGTAGAACGACGAGGCGTATTTCGCGGAATATGACATGATCGGCGTGTCCACGAAACCGTTGCTGTTGAGCTCGCCTCGTATCGCCGCCACCTGGCCGTCCATCATCGCGGACGGCGATACGACGTCGGCGCCGGCTTGTGCGTGGGAGAGGGCGGTCCTGGCCAGCAGCTCCAGAGTCTCGTCGTTGTCCACGCTCCCGTCGTTAACCACGCCACAGTGTCCGTGGTCGGTGTAACCGCAGAGACATACGTCGGTGAACACGAGAAGCTCCGGGGCGGCCTGCTTGATGACGCGCACTGCTTCTTGGACGATGCCGTTCGCCGAATAGGCTTCGGTCCCGGACGGGTCCTTCGTCGCCGGGATGCCGAAGAGCAGGACCGACGGGATTCCCATCTCGGCGACCGACGCGATTTCAGGAATCAGGTGATCGAGGGAGAACTGGTATATACCGGGCATCGGGTCGATCTCCGTGCGCACGTCCCGGCCGTGGGTCACGAATATTGGATAGATGAAATCCGAGACTGAAAGCCTGGTCTCCTTCGCCATCTCACGGAGCGCCGCCCGTTCACGCAGCCGCCTGAGCCGAGTTTGGGGATAGCTACTCATTCGGGGCTGCCTCCTCGCTGAAACGTGCCTTGATGGTGTCGACCAGTGCAGCCACCGTGTGCTCCTTTGGCACGACGTCCACGATCAGTCCTGCCTCTCTCGCGGTCGCGGCCGTGATCGGGCCTATGCAGGCGATCACGGTCTCTGCCAGCCTCTCCAGGTGTCCTCCTAAGAGCTCTACGAAGTTGTTGACTGTCGAAGAACTGGTGAACGTCGCGACGTCCACGCCCTGCGACAGCGCCTCGGCGAGACGGCCCCTTGACTCCTCCGGGAGTGCGGTCTCGTATGCTGTCACTTCGTCGACAGAGGCGCCAAGAGCCTCCAGCCCCTGGCCCAGTACGTCCCAGCCGATGTTCGAACGCGGCAGGAGCACCCTGGTTCCCTGGAGGCCTTGTCCCTTCAGCCCGTCGACCATGGCCTCCGACACAAATTCTGGAGGCACGAAGTCCGCGACGATCCCTCGCGCGCTCAGGCTCGCAGCCGTGGCCGTACCAATGGCAGTGACCTTTACCCCGCCGAACGCTCTGGCGTCTCGTCCGTCTCTGCCTAGCCGTTCGAAGACCGCGTCGACTGCATTCACGCTCGCGAACACCACCCAGCCGTAGGCCGACAATCCGGCCAGCGCCTGATCGAAGGGCGAACCATCGACCGGCGCACGTACTTCGATGGTTGGTACTTCGATCGGCAGGGCGCCCTCTCGGGAGAGAAGCTCGGACAGGTCATCGGTCTGACCCGAGGACCTCGTGACCAGCACCCGCTTGGAGAAGAGAGGCCGGTTGTCGAACCAGCGCAGACGTGACCGGAGGCTCACGACTTCGCCGATCACGATCACAACCGGTGGAGAGAGCCCGGCGCTTTGTCCCTTTCCCGCAATATCCGAAAGTGTGCCGACGACGGTGCGCTGGACCGGCTCCGTGCCCCACTCCACGAGTGCGGCCGGGGTGTCCGCGGCGCGTCCCTCCCGAATTAGCGTCGATGCTATCTCGGTTAAATTCTTCCAGCCCATCAAGACGACCAGCGTGCCTCCGGCCTGTGCCAGCTTGTCCCAAGCGACGGCGCTGTCGGGCTTGTCGGGCGCCTCCGAGCCTGTAACAAAGGTAACCATTGACGCGAAGTCGCGGTGGGTCAGCGAGATTCCGGCATACGCCGGAGCCGCTATTGCCGAGGTCACACCCGGCACGACCTCGAAAGGTATACCTGCCCGCGACAGGTCGTCCGCCTCCTCGCCTCCTCGCCCAAAGACGAAAGGGTCTCCCCCCTTGAGGCGGACGACCTGCTTTCCTTCCCTGGCGTGCTGAATCAGCAAAGCGGTTGCCTCAGCCTGGGTTCGGCGACCGTCGCCTGGAGTTTTGCCGACATCTATCAGATGTGAGCCTGTGCGGGATCGCTTCAGCAGTCTGGTGTCGACCAGTCTGTCATAGACTACGACGTCAGCTGATTCGAGGTACTGCAGGCCTTTCACGGTGATGAGCCCAGGGTCACCCGGCCCGGCCCCTACCAGGTAGACGACGCCAACTCTTTGTTTTGTCTGCTGCGTCAACGTGTGATACTCGCTGCTGGTCGATTGGGATGATCGAACTCCGTACCCCAGCTAGGTGCTGTCGATTATCTCCTCGGCGCCGGTCTCCAATAATCGCTGTGCAGCCATCTGACCCACCGTCTCCGGTACACGGGCGTCTCCGTCGAACGCCGCCCTGAAGACCCGAGAACCGTCGGGGAGAGCGGCCATGGCCGAGACGGTCAGGCCATCCATTTGTAGCTCGGCGTACGCGGCCACGGGTACCGAGCAGCCGCCTCCCATCGCGCGCAGGAACGCCCGCTCGGCTGCCAGTGCAACGTGGCTCGGGCCATGGTCAACTTCCCGAACCGTCTCGATCGTATCGCCGTCGTCCGAGCGGGTCTGGATGGCCAAAGCGCCCTGGCCGACCTCGGGCGTAAAGTCGTCGGGGGGCAGGTACTCGCTGACCTCGGCCAATCTCCCCAACCGGGACAGGCCTGCCGCCGCGAGGACCACACCGTCGTAGTCGTCGCCGTGCGCTTTGTCTAGCCGGGTACCGACGTTGCCCCTGATCGGGAGGACGCGAATGTCGCGTCGTGACGCCATCAGCAACGCGGTCCGGCGCGGACTGCTGGTCCCTATCCGCGCGCCCACCGGCAGAGCATCGAGGGCCAGGTCCCACCGGTCCACGAGCACGTCACGCGGGTC
>CAUZJF010000117.1:0-6932 GCA_963579975.1 Dehalococcoidia bacterium | reverse complement strand
GACGATCCGAGTCATCTTGTCGTAGTTCAGCTTTTCTGGGAGGTCACGCTCGGTGTGATAGTCGGGGTGTAGGCCAGTATGCACGAAGATCGCGGGAACGCCTTTAAAGAGAAACGGCCAATGATCGCTGCGTCGCAAGAGGTTCGAGCTATTGTCGTCATAACGGAAGCGCAGCTCTAGGCCAAACTCGGTGTTTGCCGCCTCCGAGGCTCGACGCAGATCAGTGCTGTAGCTGTAGCCAAGGATGTTGACTGCGTTCTGGTTTGACGCAGCAAATTGTGGTTCCAGGCCTCGGAACCGTCGATCGTCGTGCGCAGGCACCTCTTCGTTCCGGCCGATCATGTCCATGTTGATGACGGCCACGGTGCGGTCGAGCGGGTTGGCGGGCTTCTCGGCGTACGACCACGCGCCGAGGAGGCCGCGTTCCTCGGCGTTCCAGGCGGCGAACAAGATAGAGCGGCGCGGCGGTTCGCCCGCGCGAGTCGCCAGAGCGTACGCCTCGGCGAGCTCGAGTAATCCTGCAACCCCTGATGCGTTGTCGTCGGCACCTTTAAAGACGCGTGCACCTATGGCTCCCTCGTGGTCGAGGTGCGCGCAGAGAATCAACCACTCGTTACGGAGGTCCGGATCGTCTCCCCGGACCAGTCCGAGGACGTTGTACTCTGTTAGTCGCTGGACTTCGACAGACGTCGACAAAGCGACCTCCACGTCTGGCAGGTCGACCGGCGTGATTCCGCCAGGCACCTCCGCGCGCTCCGCGAGGGTCTTCAGAGTCTCCCCTGTATTTCGCACGATCCGGTCGGCCAGCTCTGGTGAAATACGGACGGCTGGAATTTGCAACTGGTCTAACCACACCGCTGGCCGATACTGCGGAACCCGTCTTGGGGTTTTGGGCCAGGTTGTCCCCATGGCGGCGCGAATCGTAGGGACTGATGAGTGGTTGTGCACGTCGGCCACGAAGAGCACGGCGACCGCGCCCCGCCGCTGGGCCTCTAGCG
Source organism: Dehalococcoidia bacterium (assembly GCA_963579975.1). Lineage (GTDB taxonomy): Bacteria > Chloroflexota > Dehalococcoidia > Lucifugimonadales > CAUZJF01 > CAUZJF01. The sequence goes on along the minus strand of CAUZJF010000117.1, from coordinate 5,934 downwards.
CCTTGCGCAGGGCTCGTCCGTGCTCCGAAGAGAGGGTGCCGTCGAACGGGCTTTCAGCGTTGAATTCCTCGGGCTCATGATCGAGAGTCAACACTACCTTGCCATCTATGTCGCCATCGGCGTAGTCGTCGTGTGCCAGGCTTGGTGCCGAGATGCCAAAGCCCGTGAAGACGACCGGTCCTTGTGCTCGGCCGGTGGCGCTGAAGCGTTCGGGATAAAAATCGTCGCCGAGTTCAACAGTCTCCTCAGTGTCTGGCCAGCGTAGAGTCAGCACAGTATCGGGGAGGAGCGCCGTCTGCACCAGCTCGATGGGAGAAAGGTAGCTGCTGTCGGGTTCCACGGTGCGAAGCCCGAGTTCTTCGAACCGTGAGGCGATGAACTCGGCGGCCCGTCGGTTGCCAGGGGTTCCAACTAGACGGCCGTTCATCTCGTCCGAAGCAAGGGCCAAGACATCCCGCTTCAGGTCTGCTGCTTGGATGGAATCTCGTTCGGGTGCGCTCTCACGGGCCAGGGGGTCAACCGCTGGCAGACCCAACAGCAGGAGAAGAACAACGACACGGGCGTTTTTTACCATGGCGACCCTCAATTTTACTCCGTGTTAGCATGGCTGCCTTTCATAACATCAGTTCCCAACGACGAGTGTAATAACACGGAGAAGCCTTGACAAAAAAGAACGGCACGCATGAGGGACGTTGGGCTCGTAGGGGCTGGCTCGTGAGATGCGCGAGCGTGCTGACCGTCGTCATGCTGGGGCTTGGTTGCGCTGGGGATGCGGCTCGCGATCTGTCTACGTTGTTTGACGTGATGGAGAAATCGATCTCCGAGCTCGGAGCCGCGTTGGAGTCTGGGCAGGTGACCTCCCGCGATCTAGTAGCCGGTTATCTCGCGCGAATCGAGGCTTTTGATCGACGGGGGCCTGCGCTCAATGCCATAGTCGCCATCAATCCCGCCGCCATGGAGACGGCGGCGGCGCTCGATGCCGAGCGTGCGTTGGGTAATGTGCGGGGCTCTCTGCATGGCATCCCGGTTCTCATCAAGGACAACTACGACACAGTGGACATGCCCACGACAGCGGGCACTATCGCTCTAGCGACGTCAGTGCCTCCCGATGACGCCTTCCAGGTAGCCAAGCTCCGCGAGGCCGGCGCCATTATTCTTGGCAAGACCAACATGCATGAGCTGGCTCGTGGTATCACCACGGTCAGCTCCTTCGTGGGGCAGACGCGGAATCCGTACGATCCGAGCCGCAATCCAGGAGGTTCGAGCGGCGGAACGGGCGCGGCGGTTGGTGCCAGTCTTGCAGCCGTGGGCATGGGCAGCGATACCTGCGGGTCGATACGAATCCCGTCGTCTCACCAGGCGCTGGTCGGGTTGCGGGGCACGCGTGGACTGGCGAGCGGTGATGGCATCATCCCGCTGTCGACTACCCAGGACATCGGCGGTCCGCTCGCGCGGTCGGTCGAGGATCTCGCCATCACTCTCGATGCAACCGTCGGATTTGATCCAGCCGATGTCACCACGAGGCTAAGCGAAGGGAATATTCCGGAGACCTACACGGCGTTTCTCAACGAAAATGGCCTCCAAGGAGCTAGGTTTGGAATTGTGATGGCGTTGATGGGCGAGGGCGCCGCCGATCAGCCGGTGCGAGACGTGATGGACGCTGCCTTCGAACGGATGAAGATCGAGGGGGCGGAGATCATCGAGATCGAGGAGCCCGACCTGACGGTGCTCTTGGAGGGGGCATCGCTCATTGGCCAAGAGTTCAAGTTTGGCTTCGACGCCTACCTTCGTCGGACGCCGGGAACCGCGGTGCAGTCGCTCGAGGAACTGGTCGAGCTTGGGTTGTATCACCAGGCCGTCGATCGCTCGACTCGAGGATCACTCGAGATCGAGAGTTTGGACACTGACGACTATCGCGCGCGCGTCGCCAAGCGGGACGAAGTACGAGGAGTGGCGGTCGGCATCATGGACGAACACGACCTCGATGCGCTGCTGTATCCAACGATACGCCGCGTGGCGGTGCAGATCGGCGAGGGGCAGCCGGGGAGCAACTGCGCGCTGAGCGCCATCTCCGGACTGCCGGCGATTACGGTACCAGCCGGCTTCACGATCGACGAGATGCCAGCTGGGCTCGAGTTGCTCGGGCGCCCTTGGACAGAGCCACGACTGATGGAGCTGGCGTACGCCTTCGAGCACGCCACCCGCCACCGTCGGCCACCTGACTTCACGCCCAGCCTTGTCACGCCCCCCACTTCGCTCGACCTTGATGTGATGGTTAGCGCAGATTCCGGTCTTTCGGTGCGCCCCACGTTCACGCTTGACCCGGCCACCCGTATACTGCGTTACTCGCTATCGGTCTTCGGCTTGCAGGATCCGGAGGTCCTCTCGATTGATCTGCATCGGCGGGTAGGTGACGCCAAAAATGGGCCTGTAGTCAGGCTGGTGTCTAGGCGCAGATCCGGCCGGGCGGCGGGCCGGTTGACGTTGTCGGGGGGAGAGATTCGGGCGCTGCGTGATGGGAAGTTGTATCTCGACGTGCACACGACCGCACGAATCACCGGAGCCTTGCGCGTCGACCTTGCGCTCCCGAAATAGCTCGGGGGGAGGCACAGGTAGAAGCTAAAACGCCCTGCGTCACAAGTAAAGGCCCGCGCCAGGGCCTACAGGTAGGCCCATCAACATCCAGAAAATAAGCAGGATCGACCAGCACGTCAGGAAAGCCACCGTATAGGGGAGCATCGTCGCGACGACCGTGCCGATCCCCGACTTCTTATCGTAACGTTCGAAGAACGCCACGATCAGCGCGAAGTAAGACATCATCGGGGCGATGATGTTCGTCGAGCTATCGCCGATCCGGTATGCAGCCTGTGTCAGTTCAGGCGTATAGCCGAGCAGCATGAACATCGGAACGAAGATCGGAGCCATGACTGCCCATTTGGCTGACGCGCTTCCCATGAAGAGGTTAATGAAGGAGGACACGACCACGAAAGCGAGCATCAATGGGATCCCGCTCAACCCAGATGCTCGCAGCGTCTCAGCCCCCTTCACCGCCATGATCAGCCCGAGGTTCGTCCAGTTGAAATAGGCGACGAATTGCGCCGCGAAGAAGACGAGCACCAGATACGTTCCCAAGGTGCCGATCGTTTTACCCATTCCGTTCATGACATCGGCGTCGTTCCGAAAGCGGCCCGCGCCGACGCCGTAGGCGACGCCGACCCAGGTGCCTCCCAGAAAGATGAACGCCACAATGCCAGAAAGAAAGGGCGACCGCAGAAGACTGCCGGTCTCGGGGTTACGAAGGAAGCCATCGGCTGGCACCGTGCCCCAAAGCAGAAAAGCGCTGAAGACCGCCAGCGCGACGGCCGCGTAACGCAGCCCTCGCCACTCGTCCTCGGAGGGTTGCTCGACAATGGTCCGTTTTTCCTCCCCGTGGTAGTCACCTAGTCGCGGAATAACGATCCGTTCGGTCACCCACGTGCCAGTCGCCGTGACGATAAAGGTAGAAGCCACCATGAAGAAGTAATTGGCGGCAGGGTTGACGCGGTAACCCTCCTGCACGATCTGCGCAGCCTCTTCGGACAGCCCGGCGATCAGCGGGTCGACGGTCCCGAGCAAGAGGTTGGCACTGTAGCCACCGGACACACCTGCGAAGGCGGCGGCGAGACCGGCAATTGGGTGGCGGCCAGCGCCGAGAAAGATGATGCCGCCAAGCGGCACCAGTAGGACGTAGCCGACCTCGCTCGCGGTGTTCGACAGCACGCCGGCGAATACGATGATGAAGGTCAAGAGGCGCTTAGGTGCCGAGAGCACGAGCAGGCGCAGCGCAGCCGCGATCAGCCCGCTCGCCTCCATCACGCCGATGCCAAGCATCGCCACGAGTACTGTGCCCAGCGGCGCAAAACTCGTGAAGTTGGTTACCATCTCAACCAGGATGCGATGGAGTCCCTCGACCGTTAGTAGGCTTACCGGGCGGATTATCTCCCCGGTCCCCGGATGGACAACCTCCAGCCCGGTGCTGGCCGCGAAACCCGACACGATCACGATCGCGAGAGACAGGATGGCGAAAATGGTGCCGGGATGCGGCAACAGGTTGCCAACCCGTTCGATCGTTCCGAGAAAGATGGAAGTCCAGTCGCCGAGATGAGGGAGGCGTTTCTCCATGCCGTTGTTCGAGTGGGCGTTCCGGCGTGACATCCACGCAAAAAATACCCAAATCACCATGCTATCCTATGGGCTTAAGTGATCGGTTTCTAGCCGACAGGCTCTTATGACCGATTTAGCGCCCGAGAGGGGCAGTCGCGCCAGCCAGCGAGGAGTCGCCGTTTCGATCGGTATCGACGCTGCCCGGCGGCACGTCTTCTTGTGCTGCGACCAAACGAACCCGAAGTGCTGCGAGAAAGACCGTGGCCTGGCCGCCTGGGACTACCTGAAGCGGCGGCTCAAGGAACTGGGGCTATCGGAACGGGGCGGGGTGCTTCGGAGTAAGGTCAACTGCCTACGTGTCTGTGAGGGAGGGCCGGTTGCCGTCGTGTATCCAGAGGGAGCCTGGTACCGTGGTTGTGATCCTCCCGTGCTCGAGGAGATCATCCAGGGGCACCTCATCGGGGGGCAACTCGTCAGTCAACACCTCGTTCTTTGCCAGCGGTTGTTGCCGGCTGAGGAGGAAGCGCAAACTTCCCGTTTTTCCGAGTAGCTCCAAGAAGCGCTGCGAAAGATTTCGGACGCCGGCCTGCCGACCCGCGCGACGCCGCGTGGTAGAATTACGAAGATTCGCTGAACCGAACCGGCCTCACCGTGCGCGAGGTCTCGCGCCGGAGCATTCACCGAGGGCTGCATGAACAGTTGTTCGTATCGCTCGTGGATTCTTGTAATCGTCTGGCTTGCGGGGGCGACCTTGGTCGCGGTGCCCGTCGTCGCTCAACAATCGGCGGGCGAGGGCGTCGAGGTGCGAGAGTTGACGGCGGCCGGGTTTCCCGTAGCGCACGCCATTAAAATTGAGGGCTCCCCGACCATCGACGGTGTGGTATTGGGTGAAGCCTTTTGGGAGGATGCCGTCGTGGCGACCGGCTTCCGCCAGAACACACCCGATGAAGGCCAGCCGGCGTCCGAACGGACCGAGGTCCGGATCGTCTACAACCAGGATACCCTGTACTTCGGGATTGTCTGCTACACGCGGGACCCGAGCACCATTATTGTTGCCGATAGTCGACGTGACTCCCTGTTGGAAGAGACTGACAGCTTCCAGATCATCATCGATACCTATCAGGACCAACAGAACGGGTTCGTCTTCGGGACAAACCCTGCCGGAATCGAGTATGACGGGCAGGTGATCAACGAGGGGCAGGGGAGTGGACGGTTTGGCGGTGGTGGCGGCGGTCGGCCTGGTTCGGGTAGCAGTCAGCAGGGTGGTTCGGGAGGCGGCTTCAACCTCAACTGGGATGGCGTCTGGCAGGTGCGAGCACGGATCTCGGAGATCGGTTGGACGGCCGAGATCGCGATTCCGTTTCGCACCCTGCGATACCCTGCAGCTGACGTGCAGAACTGGGGTCTCAACTTCCAGCGGAATATTCGCGACCTGAACGAACAGGCGTATTGGGCGCCGCTTCCGCGACAGTTCAATTTGAATCGGATCTCGCTGGCAGGTGAGTTGCAAGGGATCGAGGTGCCGGCGCAGCGGAACCTAAAGCTGACGCCCTACTTGCTTGGTGAAGCGATCCGACGGCAGGTGGACACCAAGACCACAACGCTCGGAGATTTTGGCGCCGACCTGAAGTACAGCCTCACGCCGAGCATGACGCTCGACCTGACCTATAACACCGACTTTGCCCAGGTGGAGGTCGACGAAGAGCAAATAAACCTCGACCGCTTCAATCTGTTTTTTCCGGAGAAGCGGCCGTTCTTCCTAGAGAATGCGGGTCTCTTCTCGGTTGGGCA